>JAOUFU010000726.1 GCA_029858035.1 Phycisphaerae bacterium | reverse complement strand
AATCTCCAAAGGATACAAGCACAATTTGATAATTTGCCTCGCGGCGATATACGTATGGCATATGATACGGCATTAGATGCCCAACAACGATTGTTTGTCATGCGAGGCCAGGCAGAAAAGTTGCAGGCTGATCAGCATCATACCAAGAGATTTCTTGAATTATTAGAACGGGTTCATAAATTCCTTGAAGGTGTGAATGCAGATGATGGACCTAAAAGAAGCGGCCAATATATGATCGAAACTGTGGAGATGATGATTGAAGCTCAGGAAGCTGAACGGTTACGATTGTCTCGCCAGATGCATGATGGTCCTGCACAGGCGCTTTCTAACTTTATCCTGCAGACTGAAATTGCACTGCGTCTATTCGATTTAGATCAGCAACAGGCTCGTGAAGAGTTGGGTAACCTAAAGACATCGGCAACGGGTGCGTTTCAGAAAGTGCGGGATTTTATTTTTGAATTACGACCCATGATGCTTGATGATCTTGGATTATCTCCAACAATAAAACGATATGTCGATGCATTGAAGGGGCAACACGGTACAGAAATTCTTCTAACCGTGACCGGAGTTGAGCGTCGTTTAGAATCTTATATTGAAGTGATGGTTTTTCGGGCAATTCAAGAGCTTCTCAACAATGCCCTTCGTCATAGTCAAGCTACCCAAATAAATGTACAGCTGGATATAGGGGAAACCAATGTGAAAGTAGCTGTTGAAGATAATGGCAAAGGATTCGATGTCGAGATTTTAGAAGAGCGGGGAAGAGTGGGCATTAAGCTGATCAAAGAACGTGCTGAAAAATTAGGCGGGTATTTAGATGTGGATAGCGCCGCAGGTAGAGGAACTCGGATATCTTTTCAAGTCCCTGCCCCTGGAATTGACCCAATTTAACACCTACTTATCAGGATTGCAAGGAATTTTTCAGAAAAAAACTATTGCAAAATTTATCAAGATTTTTTATAATAAGACTATCTTCTAAAGATAGTGCGGAATCCTATGAGAAAGGAGGTATGAGTCATGTTATTCGCTCCCAAGGAAAAAGGCCAAGGCTTAGTAGAGTATGCGCTAATTCTTGTTTTGATTGCGGTTGTTGTAATCGTCATTCTTGCTCTTGTAGGCCCGGCCGTTGGTAACGTTTTCAGCAACATTATGTCAAATCTCTAATATTCAAAGTTCACATTAGTTTTTTTAGGTTAAGGCTCTGCTCGTGCAGAGCCTTAACCTTTAAAGGCAGATTTCTTTACAGTTTTGTATAGGATAGGACTAAAGTACCGAAATTGTCTTGACTTTTTACATAGAACGTTTAAGATACAAATTGGATCATCTACACAATGTAAGTGTGAAAGCTTGGAGGCAAACATGCGTCGAGGTCGGGTATTTTTCTATCTTGCTTTTATCATCATTCTTGGATTGGTCGCCTTTGTAGTCATCTGGCAGAGGTATCTGCAGCCATCAACCAGTCTGACTACTGAGCCCCAACCTACTCCTGTCATCAAAACCGTCAATGTTATTGTGGTAACGCAAAGTATATCACGAGGAACTGCGGTCAGTGGGGCGGTCCTGGGTATGGTGCCTATCCCTGAGGAATTGTTCTATGAAGGCATGTTCACAAATATAGGTGACGTAGAGGGTAGGCTAGCAAAGTTCAATCTTGATAGTGGTGTACCACTCACCCGGGGGATGTTGGTGGATAGCGCAGAGCAACTCTCCGCAACTGGATCTGTGGCAGCGCTATCGATCCCTCGAGGCATGGTTGCGGTATCAATCCCGATAAGCCGGCTATCAAGCGTTTCTTATGCTCCCCAAGCCGGTGATCATGTCAATGTAATTGTGACAATGCTTTTGGTGGACATAGACAGTGATTTCCAGACATCATTACCGAATCGTAATGTTGGTGTAATTGCCCCCGGTACAGGTACAGGTACGCTTTCTGGTTCTGCAGCCGGTGGTGAAACTGCTGAAACCGGAAGTGGTCAGGCTGAAGCACAATTTGAAAGCGCTTCTTTGGTTGCCATCACGAGTGGTGGCCAGGTTGGCCGAGCAACCCAGGACCCAATCCTTGGGCAGACCTTC
>JAOUFU010000181.1 GCA_029858035.1 Phycisphaerae bacterium | reverse complement strand
AACTCTATAGCCGCAACGCAGAGTGGTACAACATCTTTCGCCGACAAGTTCTTGTAAAGCTCAATCCCAGGGGCGGGCTTTGCGCCGAGCGAACCCGCACCTATAACCATAAATGTTCCGTTTCGCTGCGCGATGAAGCCCAGGTCGTTGAGCCAGGGTTTAGCACAGGCTGTACTGCAGCCGGAAAAACTTATCTTGAACTTTCGAGGCAGATCAAGAATGTTGGACATCGATGATAAGTATTGATCAACAAACCGGGCCAAAGTGAAAACACCCGCAGAGTCGGTATCAAAATCACAACCGGAACAGACTGTTATATTTCTTATTGAATCGCCGCCGGCCCCGAAAAGTACCAAAGCAACCTCTGATAAACCTCGTTGTATTACGGGAATATCCCTGCCTGCTATGTCGTGCAGCTCTATTGACTGACGGGTGGTTACATGCAGCTCAGAGCTGGGTGTGTAAGTAGCGGCGAGCCGGGCAATTCTACGCCACTGGGCCCAGTTTATTCGTCCACCGAAGATCTTTATACGCTGCATAAACAATCCATCCTGCTTTTGAGGGTAAGTCCCAAGTATGCGATTTGTGATTGAATCCCCGGTGTCCTGTTCCGAAGCAGGTTTTTGTTTCGTTTTTATATTCATAATATGTCCCCGTCTCATATCTGGTAATCGAGTAAAGGTTTTGTATGAATGCCACACTCACCGCCGCATTTACTTGTACCTATCCATCTGCCTGCCCGTTCATCAATACCTTGTGCAATTTTCGTACACGGAGCACATCCAAGTGACCTATACCCCTTACCGTATAGGGGATTAACAGGTACACCGTTCAGCGCCAAGTACTGCCACACTTCACGCTCGTACCAAATCAGTATTGGATTAAGCTTGATAAGCCCCTTATCAAGCTCCTCGACCTCTTTGAATTCCGTGCGCGTTCGGCCCTCTGTGCAGCGAAGACCGGTAATCCAGCAGGCGACATCCATCTCTTTGACAGCTCGACGTGTCGGCCCGACTTTGAGAATTTCGCAGCAGCGATCCGGGTCGGTTGCGAAGAGCTTGTCAGGAATCTCCTCGTCGTTGCCGTATACCTTTAGTTCCGGATATCTCGAGACTTCTTCCGCCATAAACTGTTTGGTCTCCGGCGGTTTGAATCTTGTCGTCACGATAAAGCCCCGAATCTTAGGGCTTACGCGTTTGGCAAGATGCCAGACAGCGCCGGAATCTTTGCCAAGACTGTTGGCAACTACAAGCCCATCGCCGAATTCATTGTAAGTTTTCTCAATTAAGTCAAGGGAGCGTTCTACTTTCTCGGCAAAATTAAGTTGTTCAACAAGCTCTACCACATTTTCTGTAACTTCTTTGATTAACATGATACCAATTCTCCTTTTCAGGCCCAAAAATAGATTATATTTGATACTCTGGCGGTTTTTGTTTGCCAAAACTCAGGTGGTTCCAAAACCTCTCGTGAGCATAAAATACTCCAATCTTAATTACGGTATCGAGTACCCCAATCTGAGCGGCCAGTTTTAATTCGCCGGCAACAATCCATGCTACTATGAATGTTACAACAGTACCGCCGGCCCGCCAGGTTATAGCCTTAAATATACTTCTCAAATGTGTTTCCAATACCCTATCCTTAAATTACTATCCCTATAGGATTACTATGTTTGATAAGCAAAAAAACAATTCCCTGTTCCTAAATTGCATAATTAGCCACATAAGCACGGCTTTGACTTAATTCTTCCTGAACCATCTCTGCAAAGGTAGTAGTGCTGTAAACTGCTGAAATTGCATCACTTACTTCCTTCCATAATTTGGAAAAAACATAATCCCCTCTCAAATTCCAACTGTTATGACCAGGTTTATTTCCTTGTTTGTTATCACCTTGAAAAAAGCTAATCACTTCTCCAACAGACAGGTCATCGGTGGGCCTTGCCAAAATATATCCTCCTTTACTACCTCTTCTCGATTCTACGAAGCCACCCTGTTTCAATTCGGCCAAAATTATCTCAAGAAAGCGTTGCGGGATTGATTGAGCCGTTGCTATATCCTGAATCTTAACAGGATCAGTGGTATGGCGTAGAGAAAGCTCGAAGATAGCCCGGAGGCCATAACGGCACTTTTTTGAGAGTTTACATGGTTCTGCCATAAAATCACCGGTTTTCTTGTGCGATTTCTATATCTACTACACTAAATCAATCGAGATAGTGATATTATGTCGAAAAGAAGACCAAAGTTCAAGGCTTTTTTTAAATAATTGTGATTTTTTTTCAGGCTGAATGGTTATGAGTAGAAGATTCCAGCATAAATACAGTTTATTGCCTGTAAAACAGCCTTTTCTTGTGACTGCCTGAATAAAAAACGGTGAAAATTTACTTTACATAAGGATTAGAGCTGCTTATCATGTGGGGACTTGCCGAGCTCTCAGAGGAGAGCATAACTTGTTCTAAATAAAGGATTTATACGTTCATGTCGAGTAAAGGATTTACACATCTTCACCTACACAGCCAATATTCACTGCTCGACGGCGCGATCGCCTTCGACAAACTGCTCAAACGCTGCAAAAAATTGCAAATGGAGGCTATAGCCGTTACAGACCATGGCAATATGTTCGGTGCTGTCGAATTCTATACCAAGGCAGTGGCCGCCAACATCAAGCCAATCCTCGGCATCGAAGCATACATCGCTCCCCGCAGCCGGTTCGATAGGCAAAAAACCAGTATCTCCGATGCCGCATATCATCTGATACTTTTGGCCGAGAATAACACCGGCTATCAGAACCTGCTAAAACTGGCAAGTGCCGGTTTCACCGAGGGATTTTACTATCGCCCGAGAATTGATAAGGAAATCCTTGCCGAATTCAACGAAGGCCTGATTGCTACATCAGCCTGTCTCAAAGGCGAAGTTGCTGCCCAGCTTTCCAAGGGTGACGAAAAGGCGGCTGTCGCAGCAGTAGAAGACTTCCTTAAAATATTCGGCCCCGAAAGATTCTTTATTGAAATCCAGTCACACGAGAATGATGACCCCGGTATCTCCCAGGCTCTTATTGATATCGCAAAAAAGATGGGGCTGTCTCTTGTTGCGACAAATGATGTACATTTCCTTGAGGAAGATGATCACGAAGCTCACAATTGTCTATGTGCTATAAGCACCGGTAAAACTGCTGATGATCCGAGCAGAATGATTTATCCATCGGATGTTTATCTAAAGACTCCTGAGCAAATGCGCCGGCTCTTTGCCGATGTCCCCCAGGCCTGTGACAATACTTTAGAAATTGGCGACCGCTGCAATGTCGAGCTTGACTTAAAGCGTCGCCACGCTCCTCAGTTTAGACCTCCTGATGGCTCGACGCCGGAAGAATTCCTCACCGGATTGTGCTACGAAGCGGCAGAGCGGCGCTACGGCCGGATCACCGAGCAGATAAGAGGCCGGCTCGATAGGGAACTGGACGTAATCGAGTCGAAAGGATTCGCCAGCTATTTTCTTATCGTTTGGGACTTTTGCCGTTATGCGCACGAAAACAATATCCCCGTAGGGGCCAGAGGAAGCGCGGTGGGTACTCTTGTTGGGTACTGCCTCGGATTGTGTAATGTTGACCCGGTTCGCTACGATTTGCTCTTCGAGCGTTTCATGGACCCACAGCGAGACGAAATGCCGGATGTTGATATCGATATCTGCCAGGCCCACCGGGCCCAAATCATTGACTATGTCCGCCAAAAATATGGTCACGTCGCGCAGATCATTACTTTCGGAACGATGAAAGCCCGGGCGGTCATCCGTGATGTCTGCCGGGTGCTCGGTGTAAAGTTGGCCGAGGCCGACAGATTAGCCAAGCTTATTCCCTTTTCTCTTGATATGACACTCGATAAAGCCATAAAGACCGAGCCGCAGTTGAAACAGGCTTATGAGAAAGACGAGCAGATAAGAAAAGTAATTGATATATGCAAGAAGCTCGAAGGCCTTACGCGCCACGCATCAGTCCACGCCGCCGGCGTCGTCATTGCCGATGAGCCTTTGACCAATTTCGTACCGCTCTATAAAGCATCCGACTCCGACGATGTAGTAACCCAGTACGAAGGGCCTGTGGTCGAAAAAGTCGGACTGCTAAAAATGGACTTTCTGGGGCTCAAAACCCTCAGCGTGTTAGAGCGGGCCTGCCAGTTAGTCAAAGACATTCACGGCGAGACAATCGACCTGGAACAACTCGAACCCGCTGACACCAGGGTCTTCCAGCTTTTCTCAAGCGGGAAAACGAAAGGGATTTTCCAGTTTGAATCCGATGGCATGCAGAACCTGCTGATGAGGATGAAGCCCGACCGTATCGAAGACCTCATAGCTGCCAATGCCCTATATCGGCCGGGTCCTATGATACTAATCCCGGATTACACCGACCGAAAGCACGGTGCTAAATGGAGCCTGCCGCATCCAATTATGACCGAAATCCTCGATGAGACTTATGGCATTATGGTTTATCAGGAACAGGTGATGCGCATCTGTAATCGCCTCGGCGATATCCCGCTGCGGGAAGCCTACGCCCTCATCAAGGCAATAAGCAAAAAGAAAGCCAAAACCATCGCGAAGGAGAGAGAAAGATTTGTAGCCGGCTGTGTAGATAAAGGCCTAACCGGCCAGCAGGCAAAACAGATTTTCGAGCTTATCGAGCGATTCGCCGGCTACGGCTTCAACAAGAGTCATTCAACACGCTATGCCTTCATTGCATATCAGACCGCCTATATGAAGACTCATTGGCCAATCGAATATATGGCAGCCCTCTTGACCTTTGAAATGGACAATACCGACAAGGTCGTTGAATATATCGCCGAATGCGCCGAGATGGGTATCGAAGTCCTGGCGCCCGATATCAACGAAAGCGGAGTTGACTTTACACCCCTCTACGAGGATGCCGAAGAGGGCCAGGACAAGAAGGGCGTATTACGTTTTGGCCTGGCTGCCGTCAAAGGCGTCGGCGAAAAGGCCGTCGAGCAAATCATTGCTGCTCGCCGCGAAATCGGCCGGTTCCAGTCTCTCTTCCACTTCTGTGAAAATGTCGATTTAAGGGCCGCCAATAAACAGGTAATCGAAGCTCTAATAAAAGCAGGCGCCTTCGACAGACTCGGTGGAAACCGTGCCCAGATGATGGCCGGCCTCGAAAAAGCAATGCAAATCGGAGCGACTTCCCAGGCTGATAAACAAAACGGCCAGATGAATTTCTTTGGCCACATGACCGGCGATAGCGACTATTCACAGGACCAACAGAGCCTGCCCGATGTTCCTCCCTGGCCCGAAATGCAGATGCTCGTTTTTGAAAAACAGGTCCTCGGCTTCTATGTTACCAGCAATCCGCTCAGCCATCACGCCGAGACAATAAACCTTTATTCCACACACAACAGCTCAAAACTGGCTGGCGCCAATCAGGGCCGGCAAATCGTAATCGGCGGAATGATAACAAAAATAAGATACACTCTGACAAAGACAGGCCGAAATGCCGGCTCAAAAATGGCTTACTTCACCCTCGAAGACCTCCAGGGCCAGGTCGAGGTGGTAATGTTCCCGGATACTCTGAATAAGTTCGGCGATTTAGTCGTTGCTGATAGTATCGTTTTTGTAAAGGGAAAACTTGATTACAAAAGGGAAAAACCCAATATCTTAGCTGTGGAGCTGATAGATCTGGAAAACGTCAGAGAAAAGTTAGCTGCCAAAATCAGGATAAGATTGGATGCAAAGGACGTTACTAAAGAAAAAGTAGCGAGCATAAAAAGCATCTGCCAGCATCACAGAGGCAAAAGTCCTGTTTATGTGGCGATAAAAACCGACAAGGGCAGGGTCTACGCAGCCGCTGACAGGCAGCTATCCGTCAATCCCGACAATGACTTCTGCAGAAAAATGCGACAGCTCGTCGGCCCGGATAACTTCCAGCTTGCAAAATAAGTCGAGCTGCTGTTATCATGAGCGAAGCGAAGGGTTTGATTTTTTGGAGATGAAAATCCTGGGAACAGATGTGGAATAAAGGCATGAAGAACAAACTAAGGGGTAAATTCATTGTTCTTGACGGGCCGGACGGATGTGGAAAGACTACGCAGACAAAACTACTGATCCAATGGCTTGGCGAACAGGCCGTACCGACCGAAACCTTCCGCGATCCCGGCGATACAGACATTGGTGAAAAGATTCGACAAATCCTGCTCAATCCCGAACATATCACAATGAGCACGTCAGCAGAGGTGCTGCTCTATATGGCCGCAAGGGCACAGCTCTGGGAGGAAAAAATAGCACCGGCTCTTACGCAAAAAAAGTGTGTCATTCTCGATAGATGGCTTTCGAGCACCTGCGCCTACCAGGGCTATGCCGGTGGCTTCGGCATCGAACAGGTTATAAAACTTGCAGCGGATTCTTTCAAAATGCCCTGGCCGGACCTGACTATCATACTCGATGTCGATTTGGAAACTTCAGCTAATCGCCTCTCCGGCCGGCCCGATAGAATGGAGGCAAAGCCGCGCCAATATCACCAAAAGGTACGTGAAGGTTTTCTCGAACTTGTCCGCCAGCAGAAAAACTTTTTGATAGTTGATGCCGCCGGCGACATCGAAACAGTACAGAAAAAGATATTGCGGCTTATCTCAGAGGTGAGTTTTACATAGATGTCACTCAAAGATATTTTCTGTCAGGACAAAGCAATTGCCATCTTGCAAAAGGCCCTTGCCGCAGGCAAGGTCCCGCACGCATATATCTTCGCCGGGCAGGAAGGTATTGGCAAATTCACGACCGCCCGCGAATGGGCCAGGCTCCTGCTCTGTGAAAGTTCCACTATAGAAAATGACTTTGCCGATAGTTGCGGCCTGTGCCGGTCGTGTCGGCTCTTCGAAGCCGGCTCGCATCCGGATTTTAATCCTGTCTATAAGGAATTGCTCGAATTCACCAGGGATGGTAAAGGCAAAAAAACACCCGTTGATTTACCCATCGATGTCATTCGAGAGTTTCTAATCGAAAAAGCACCGACGAGGCCGACTCTTTCGAAAAGGAAAGTCTTTGTCGTCAGCGAAGCCGAAAGACTGAACGAACATTCACAAAACGCACTGCTCAAGTTACTGGAAGAGCCGCCCCAATACTGCTGCATTATCATGCTCTGCACCCGTATGGAAAAACTCCTGCCCACGACCAAATCGAGATGCCAGATAATTCGTTTCGGGCCTGTTGCTGAAGACAGGATAATCGAAAAGCTAAGAGAAATGGGCGCCGAAGAAGAAACCGCCCGGTATTTCGCCCGTCTGTCTCAGGGCAGTATAGGCCAGGCCTGCCGGTGGGCCAAGCTTGAGCTTGCCGATGCGAATCTCTACCAAACGAAGAAACAGTTGCTGAATTCACTGGTAAAATACGAATATGCCGGCGCTCTTGAGCTGGCCCAATGGCTCTTGGGCGAAAGTAAAAAAATCGCCACCATCTGGGCCGACCTTGACGAGGCCACCAGCAGAACCGATATCAATCGAAGGGCCCAGACAACCATTGTACAAATAATCATATCAGCCTTGCACGATGCGATGAAACTAAATGTTACGCCGGCAAAAGATATCATCAACTTTGACCAGAAAGGCCGGATACAAAAGTTAGCCGGCCGTTTCAATCCGGAGCAAGCCGCAGAAAAAATCGCCGACTGTTACAGGACGCTGCGCCGGATCGAGTCTTCCGTTAATGAAAAGCTTATTTTCGACCAGCTATTGTTAAACCTCGCTGCTTCTGGTAAAATAAAGGTTTATTAATAGCAATGCGAACGTGCATATTAAGGTAACCAGTTGATATGTCAAAAGCCGCACCAACAAAGCCCAAGCAGGCAAGATATAAAAAGTTTATGTTGGTCCGTTACAGCCGGATGAATACGCTCGGTCTCTTCGAGCACCACGAAACCAAAATACCCAAAGTGAACACCCGCGTTGTGATAAAAACCAACAAAGGCCTTGAATTAGGATACCTTGTAGGACAGCTCTCCTCATACAGGGCGGGACAGCTTAAATTTGATAGTAACCAGATAAAGAAATATTTCGATGACAGCAATATCGACATCTCTATCGACCTGACGGGCAAATTCGTTCGTTTTGCATCCGCCGCTGATATTAGTGAAGAGCGGCACCTGCAGAAAATCGCAGAAGAAGAGATGGATTGTTGCAGGCGTTTCGTCAAAGAACTGGAACTGCCGATGAAAATAGTCGATGCCGAACACATATTTGGCGGTGAGCGCGTCATCTTCTACTTTATGTCTGACGGCCGAGTGGATTTCCGCGAGCTGGTAAAAAAAATCGCACACGAATACCAGACAAGAATCGAAATGCGTCAAATCGGCTCACGCGATGAAGCCAAAATACTTGGCGATGTGGAAAGTTGCGGACAGCAGTGCTGCTGCCAAAGATTTCTTAAACTCTTAAAGCCGGTCAATATGCGAATGGCCAAGATGCAAAAGGCGACACTCGACCCTTCGAAAATCTCCGGCTATTGCGGCAGATTGAAATGCTGCCTGCGGTAT
>JAOUFU010000725.1 GCA_029858035.1 Phycisphaerae bacterium | reverse complement strand
GAATTTTTACTATCTTCGAAGGGCTTGCATTGGCTGGGGGATTGGGTAAGATAATGGTGTGAAGACTTGGTGTTCTTTTTGAATTGGTTCAGGCGGCGAACGTTAGTCTAAAGAGCTAATCGGTACATACAAGTTGTCAGATTTGATGAGAGGATGAGTTATGTTTAGTAAAAGGTTTTGTATTTACGTGCTGGCAGCAGCCGGGGTCATATCGGTTTGTTGCGGGGCAGAGTCCGCTCAAGTGTCGGGAAAGACCTCCAACAAAGCAAGGGTACGGGTGGAGTCATTCGGGCAAACTCCCGATGGGCAAGAGGTTTTTCTGTATGAGATGGCAAATGCCAATGGGATAAGGGCCAGGGTGATAGATTACGGGGCCATTTTGGTATCGCTGGAGGTGCCGGACCGGAAAGGTAAACCGGCCGATATCACGCTGGGCTTCGATGATCTTGAATCATACGTCAAAAGAAATCCTCTCTTCGGTGCCGTCGTCGGACGTTATGCCAACCGCATTGCAAACGCCAGATTTACCCTCGACGGAGTTGAATACAAGCTGACCGCCAACGCAGGCAAGAACCATATTCACGGCGGCGATAAGAAACGGTTTGACAAGGTCGTATGGAAAGGACTTCCACTCCATGATAAGGAAGGGGTATGCGTAGAGTTTACACATCGGAGCAAAGACGGCGAAGAGGGTTTTCCCGGTAATCTTGATTGCATTGTGACCTATACACTGACCGATAAGAATGAGCTGAAGATAAGTTACAAGGCAACGACGGACAAGCCTACCATCATCAACCTGACCAATCACAGTTATTTCAATCTTTCGGGGGCCGGGAGCGGCGATGTCCTGGCCCACGAAGTAATGATTAATGCCGACAAGTATACGCCAGCCGGGGAAGGATTAATCCCCACAGGCGAAATCCGCAGCGTTAAAAAAACGCCTTTGGACTTCACTGAGCCGAGGATGATCGGCTCAAGAATCGAGAAGCTCGTAGAAACACGAGGCTATGACCACAACTACGTCTTAAACAAGTCGAGCAGTCCACTTGATTTGGCGGCTCGCGTGTATGAACCTGAGAGCGGCAGGATTATGGAAGTTTACACAACGGAGCCGGGTGTGCAGTTCTATACGGCCAATGGCATGAGAGATGTCAAGGGTAAAGGCGGGAAGGTTTATCAAAGATATTATGGTTTCTGTCTTGAAACACAGCACTTTCCCGATTCACCCAACAAATCCAATTTTCCCTCTGTTGTGCTGCGGCCCGGAAAGGAATATAGAACTGAGACGATTTTTAAATTCTCTACAAAGTAAGAACACCCGGAAGTGAATATTTTCACTGGAATTTTCACCGGAGGGATATAGAAATAGGGCTATCTTTGACAGTAAAAACTGTTGTAAGTCCTTGTTAATAAAGGACTGCGAGCGGAGGGAGTCGAACCCACACGTCCCTAAGGACACAAGGACCTAAACCTTGCGCGTCTGCCAGTTCCGCCACGCTCGCGTATATCGTATCGCGTATCGCGTATTGCGTATTGCGTATAATGATTATTCCTGTGCTTCCGGCTGCTCCGGTTGGGATATTTTTTCGATACGTTTTTCGGCTTTCTTCAGTATTGCCTGGCAATGCTTAATGAGGGCCATTCCTCTTTCATACTGAGTGAGACTGTCCTGCAAGGGTATTTCTCCCTGTTCAATTTTGCCTACAATGCTGCCAAGCTCTTTGATTGCCTGTTCGAAGCTCAGTTTGCTGATATCATCTTTTTTGTTTTTATCCGGCATTTTCAGAAACCTATAATTGTTCTTTTTACTTTTTTGTTACCCTGCTTTCAATATAATTTTCGTCAGCAAGCTCGGTATTGAGCAGATCGCCAATTTGAACATCTTCAAGACGTTTGACTAATGAGCCTGTTTTTTTGTTGGTAGTAATGCTGTATCCCCGCAGCAAAATAGACTTTGGATTCAAGGCGGCAAGACGGTTTTTCCGGGCGGTGAGCTGCATTTTGCCGTTGTTAATGATTGCCTTTAATGCCGCCTTAGCCTGATTTTGCAGATTATTTAAGTCGAGGCTTTTCCTT
>JAOUFU010000180.1 GCA_029858035.1 Phycisphaerae bacterium | reverse complement strand
TCCGCCTGGTTTGCTCTCGGCCTGGCGATTTTGGCAGGCCTCTCGCTCAATATTATGCCCTGTGTCTGGCCCGTTCTTCCCCTTATCGTAATGCGCCTCGTCGAGCAGGCAAAGCAGGGCAGAAAGCAATCGGCAGCTTTAGGCCTTGCCTTTTGTCTTGGCATATTGTTTTTCTTTGCGTGCCTGGCCGGGGCCAATATCATTTTGCAGCTCTTTTATGGAACGGTATTGCAATGGGGCGACCAGTTCCGAAATCCAGCCTTTGTTGCAGGCATGGCACTTTTGCTCGTCGTGCTGGCGCTGTTTATGTTCGGGCTTTTTACTATCACGGTTCCATCTTCGATTGCATCTAAATCCGGTTCCGGAAAAGGCTATCCCGGTGCTATAGGCATGGGTTTGTTGGCTGCCGTTTTGAGCACCCCTTGCAGCTTTGGTATTTTGGCGGCATCATTTGCCTGGGCACAAACCCAGAACCTGCTAATGGGCACACTTGCGATAATGGCTATAGGCCTCGGCATGGCCCTGCCCTACGCAATACTGACTTCAATGCCCGGCCTCTTAAACCGCCTCCCCAAAGCCGGTCAATGGATGGAGTTATTCAAGCAGGCAATCGGATTTGTTCTTCTCATTATCGCAATAAAACTTATTGCATCACTGCCCGAAGTCCGAAGAACGTCTGTGTTGTATTTTGCTGTCGTCCTTGCCTTTTGTGTTTGGATGTGGAGCGGCTGGGTAACGTACAAAACTAAACCGGCACGCAAATGGCTTATAAGATTCATCGCCGTGGCCCTGGTGGTTACCGCAGGATGGACGTTTTTACCTGCACCGGCAGCCGAACTAATCAAATGGCAGCCCTACGATGCTGCTGGAATAGAAACCGCTAACACCGAATCAAGACCCGTTCTGATTAAGTTTACCGCAGACTGGTGCTGGAACTGCGAAGTGGTTGAAAAGGTTGTATTCGGCCGAAAGGATATTTCCCGGCTCATCGAGCAAAAAGATGTTCTGGCGATTAAAGCCGATACTACACTTGAAAATTATCCGGCGGCCCTTGACTTGAAAAATAAATATAATGAACCCGGCGTGCCCGTAACCATATTGTATATACCCGGAGAACAAGAGCCGGCCAGATTCAACGAGATATTTTTTGCCAAAAAGCTCAAACAGCTTTTGGAAAAACTTCCTTCCAAACAATAACTATGGCCACAAAAACTACACCAAAAACAAAGATAAGTGTTGATAAGAACGAGGCGGCCGGGCGGGTCAAGAAGATTTGGCCGATACTGAAAAAGACATACCCCAATGCCAAAAGTGCGCTTAACTTCAGAAATCCTCTCCAGATGCTGATTTCAACAATCTTGTCCGCCCAGTGCACCGATGCCAGGGTAAATATCGTAACAGCGAAGGTGTTCAAAAAATACAAATCGGTTGAAGATTGGGCAAGAGCTGAGCTTAAAGAAATCGAGTCCGATATCAGGAGCACCGGTTTTTACCATAATAAAGCTGTTAACATCAAAAATGCAAGCAAAGCAATAATAGAAAAATTCGACGGCAAAGTTCCTGATACCATGGAAGACCTTGTCACCCTGCCCGGCGTGGGCAGAAAGACCGCAAACGTCGTCCTCGGCAATGCCTTCGGAAAGCCCGGAATCGCCTGTGATACGCATGTTATTCGCCTCTCGCGCCGGCTCGGGCTGTCCCCGAACAGCGACCCTGTAAAGTTGGAATTTGATTTAGCCGAAATACTGCCAAAGACAATATGGACACTCTTTAGTCACTCATTGATTCTGCACGGCCGAGCTATATGCAAGGCACGTAAGCCTGACTGTGACAATTGTCCGATTTCACAATATTGTCCCGCGGCCGGCAAACCCGATTTATGGTGAAATTTATATCCCGCCGCTTGTCAGGCCGGATACAAAATACGAAATGTGAGGTAACAGATATGATGGATATTCCTGAAACTCCGGTCAAAGACCTATGGCGGATATTCAGAGTAATGGCCGAATTCGTCGAAGGTTTCGATGAGCTTGCAACGGTTGGACCCGCTGTCTCGTTTTTTGGCTCAGCCCGCTCAAAGCCGGACGATCCCTACTATAAACTCGCACACGAAACCGCCTACGAGATAGCAAAAGCCGACTTCGCCGTGATAACCGGCGGGGGAGGCGGCATCATGGAGGCCGCAAATAAAGGCGCCGCCGAAGCCGGCGGTAAAAGCATCGGCCTAAATATCGAGCTGCCTCTGGAGCAGGTACCGAACGACTATCAGAATCTGTCGCTGCATTTCAGGTACTTCTTCTGTCGCAAGGTAATGTTCCTGAAGTACGCTCATGGTTTTATCGTCTTCCCCGGCGGGTACGGTACCATGGACGAATTTTGCGAGTCCCTCGTTCTCATTCAGACATTAAAGCAGGCTTCCTTCCCCGTCATCCTGATGGGCAGCGAATACTGGAAAGGTTTAATCGACTGGATGAAGCAAAAGATGTTGGGTGAGCATAAATATATCGAACCTGAAGACCTCGACGTCTTCACCGTCATCGATGACCCGAAAGCTGCCGTTAAGGTGATAACTGATTTCAGGGAAGCTCAGGGAACTGCCGGCATAGAGCTCCCGGCCGGCATGAAAAAAGCATAAACTGTGCACCACCGGGAAAGTAGCAGCCTCAAGCGGTAGCTTGTCGAGTCTCCGGAATCGAGAATCATTCTTAATTCTACATTCTCAATTCTCAAATTTTTTCATTGTTTCTTCAAGGTGTCCCAGCAGATATTCTTTCTCCGGCCCGCCCAAATGCTCCCACGGCAGAATCTCCTCACGCCCGAACTTTCTGGCTGCGAGCTTTTCAACATCCATTCCGAACTTCTCAAATGCCCTCTGCCAGATATCATAGTCAAAACACTCGTCCCACAAATCGAACCTTGCCCCGTTCCGCCACGCCGCTTCGATAACTTCGCACAGCCGTCTGTTACCTCTGCCTATGGCCGATTCCAGCACGCTTTGCTCTATTTTGTGGAACTTGAACTGCAAAAATCGTGCGCGGAGTTTTCTTTTCTCATCGAGTATTATCTGTTTTGCATCTTCGAAATATGCCTGTGGCTTTTGCCCGAGCCATCCGAAAGGCGTGTGCGGCTTTGGAGTAAGCCAGCTTACCGTAATATTAATCTGGCCCGTTTTGTTATCAACTTTTTTCCGCAGTTTCGCCAATTGAAATGAAAGATGCACAATTTGTTTTATGTCCTCTTCGGTTTCACCGGGCAGGCCGACCATAAAGTAAAGCTTTAATTTTTGCCACCCCGCCCGGTAAGCCGCCTCAGCGGCCGCAAACAAATCTTCATCTTTGATCGGCTTATTGATAATATGCCTCAAATTTTCACCGGCCGCTTCAACGGCGATTGTCAGCCCGCCTTTTCTAACTGAGCTAAGTGATTCGGCAAGAGACGTAATGGCCGACTGGTCAACTCGCAGACTCGGAAGAGACAGCCCAACGTGCTTGTCTTGAAAATGGGCCTGAAGACCTCCGACCAATTCTTCCAGCTTTGGATAATCGGCCGTTGATAAACTCAGCAGGCTAACCGTATCAAATCCCGTTGCCTCGTAACATGCCTTCGCAATATCGATAATCTTTTCGACACTGCGATACCGAATCGGTCTTCTGCAAAAGCTCGCCTGGCAGAACCTGCATCTGCCGGGGCAGCCCCGCATAATCTCAACGCTCACACGCTCATGCACCGCCTTGGCAAACGGTACTATAGGCCGAAGAGGAACAACAGCGTTTTCGAAATCCTCAACAACCGCATTCTCAAATCGCGTTCGTAACTCGGCCACTGTTGTCTCAAAAGATTTTATCCTTTCCCCGTCGTATTCGAACTCGTAAAACGCGGGGACATAAGCCCACTCGAATTTTTTTGCGGCTGATAGTAAGACCTCTCTTTTTGTCAGGCCGTATTCTTTGCCCTCTTTAACCAGCTTTATCAATTCAACAACAGCATCTTCGCCGTCGCCGAGAACAAACAGGTCAATGAACTCGGCCAAAGGTTCACAGCAGTTTGATATACCGCCGCCTGCAATGACCAATGGCTCATCTTCTCCTCGATTTATACTTCGGATATTGATACCGCCCAAATCGAGCATATTAAGAACATTCGTATAGCACAGCTCGTTGGTCAAACTAAAGCCGACGATATCGAAACTTGAAATCGCCGCTTTCGATTCCAGACTAAACAGGCCGATTCCCTTCTCTCGCAGCACTTTTTCGGCATCGACCCACGGCGCAAACACCCGCTCAGCAGCCACACCATCGATTTTGTTGATAATATCGTAGATAATCATCAGCCCCGTATGGCTCATCCCCACTTCATAGACATCAGGAAAGCAAAGGGCGACCATCAAATCGCAACGCGATAAGTCTTTTTTGATTTGATTTATCTCACCGCCGATATATCTGCTCGGCCTGCGAACGAACGGTAGAAACTCACTCTCGACGCGCTCGGCTAATATTGTAAGTTCTTTCTTATTCACAAAGGCATTATACAGTATAATTAGCGTTTAGCGTACAGTGCAAAGGCTGTCATGATTTAAAGTTTTTTGTTGTAGAAGGTTATTTATGAACCGGAAGAGTCTTTGGCTTGAAATTGCAACCATTATTGGTGCCTCTGTGATTCTGGCATTGTATATTTTTGGATGTAATCGCCGGGTCGAGGAAGACAGCGGCTATCGGCTGGTTATGGGGACGTTCACCCATCTAAAAGCAATTGCCAAAGACAACCGCACAGCTATGAAATGTCTCGATAGCGCGTTTGCCGAGCTTCAAAAGGTTGATAAGCTAATGAGCGATTATAAAAGCGATTCGGAGATAAGCGAGGTAAATAGAGATGCTTTCAAGCGAGCAGTCAAGGTCGATGAGTCGACATTTCATGTTTTGCAGAAAAGCGTCGAATTCAGCAGGCTCTCAGAAGGCGCATTCGATATTACAATCGCTCCGCTCACTGAGCTCTGGCAGTCGGCGGCCGAAGTTAATTCCGTCCCTTCCGAAGCTGAACTGGCCGTTGCACGTTCAAAAGTGGGCTATGAAAAACTGTTTCTCGACGCAAACGAAATGACTGTTCGTTTTGCCGTTGAGGGAATGAAGCTGGATTTGGGCGGTATAGCAAAAGGATACGCGATTGACAAGGCCATTGAAGCAATGCAGGCCGGCGGTGCTGTCGGCGGGATGGTCGACGTGGGCGGCGATATTCGATGCTTCGGCTTGCCGCCGAAAGGTAAAAAAACATGGCGTATCGGCCTGCAAAATCCCGCCGAGCCGGGTTCTGACGAAGAGACTCTCGCTGGGGGCACAGAGCAGGTCTTGATGGTCCTGAAATTAACAGATGAAGCCATTGCTACCAGCGGCGGCTATCGCCGGTTCGTTTTAATAGAGGGAAAAAGGTATAGCCATATCATGAACCGTGACACTGCAACAAGTGCCGAAGGTTTATCGAGCGTAACCATTATTTCTAAAAATGCGCTCGACGCTGATGCACTCGCGACATCCGTCAGCGTAATGGGACCTGAAAAAGGACTGGCCTTAATCGAAAAAATACCCGATACCGAGGCGATCCTGATAACTCCTTCACCGGACTATCAGCTTATCAAAACCACCGGCGCAGGCAGGTATGTCCCCAATTGAGCTTCCACGGGAAAAAAAGCCCCAAAATCTTCATATTCGAAAATTATTTCGTTGACAACATGTTGCCTGTTGTTGTACATTTACAGCATATTTTCAGGAGTGTCAGTAGTTTCCTCTTCGTTTTTTATGGAGTTTCGGGTAGTGACCGCAGGGCAAATCAACCTTTCAACACCCGAGGACTACGCCAAAACGGACCAGATTCAGCCTGGTGACTTAATCTGTTTGTTTTTAAACCTGCCTCCTCCTTAGCAAAATATATCATTAGATGTAAATTGCTCGTTTTTTTATTATCACTATTGGTTGTAGGGGGACTGAAAGGAGATTTGCTACACATGAGAAGGGAAACAAATTTCGGTATTGTTATTTTAACAGGGCTTTTTGTATTCCTGAATGTTTTCGCTGTTGTCCTGGCTCAACAGCAGGAAGTTGAAAAGCCGGTTATCATCGAAGGTAACAGCACCATTAGTGCTGTTGTCCAAAAGACCTACGACAAGTCCGAGGGAATAGAAGCCGGGCAAAGCGAGATGGTACTCGGGCCTTTGGGCAGGATTGAGCCAATCCTGGAGCAGGAGTCACTGACTCAGGCCATGCTCAATGTTATTGTCTACCTCAATGAACCAGGCCTGGAAGATGTTGCAAACGAAGCAAAGGCACCCTTCAAGGCCGAAATAGACTCGCTGAGCTCGCAATTAAGGCAGATGGATATACAGGGTCGATCCCAGAAGTCACTGGAGCCGGAACACGAAAAGCTCGCTGTGCTGGCACAGGAATTTATGAGGACTGAGCAGGAGAGGCAGCAACTTTCTGATTTGCGAATGGAGCTTGATACCAAGATGGACGAGAAGAGAAGGGCCGTCGGAGCTGCGGTACAAAAGGCGACCCAGCCGAAACTCCAAGCACTCGAAGCTTTCATTACTGCCAACGGTGGCGAAGTTACCGCGCAGGTCAGCGTTGTTCCTGCCCTGGGCGCGGTCATCCCCGCCACATTTCTGAACACACTTGCCAGGCACCCGCTTGTTCTTTCCGTCATGAAAGACCGCCCAACCGAGTACGAGCTGGACGTGAGCATTCCGTCTGTGGATTATGACACCTGGTGGACCGCTGGTTACGACGGTGGAGCATACGATTTTGGTATTGTAGACGATGGTGTACAGGACGACCACCCGGCGTTTGCAGGCATAACTTTTTACGAAAAATCCGGAAGTTCCATCCTGGGCAGTCACGGGACACATGTAACAGGTATTGTAGCCAGTGGTGACGCAACCTATCGCGGCGGCGCTTACGGGCTGGATGCCATCATATGGGCAAACGCCGGTTCCAGCTATGACGTGCTTGCTGCACAGGCAACTACTATGGATAACATGGAGTGGCTGGCTTCCGGGGCTACGCAGGGACCTGAGGTAGTCAACCATAGTCTGGGTTACGGAACCGCTGATGATACTGATTACAGCGATAACGATTCCTTCTACGATGCCTACATCAGCTATTACGACATCATGGTCACCAAGTCATGTGGAAACGAATACTGGGATGACACCGATCCGACCATAACGCACCCTGCGCCGGCCTACAACCTCATGGCTGTTGCGAATATGGACGACAAAAACACTTTAGGAAGAAGCGATGACGTCAGAAGAACCGACTCCAGTGTCGGCCCGACATTAAACGGACGAAAAAAACCCGATATTACCGCTCCCGGAACTAACATTATGTCAACCTATGCATACTGGTCCGGGGCTAACCCGGATTTCATCTCCAAGAGCGGCACAAGCATGTCGGCTCCCCATGTGGCGGCGGCGATTATACTTATGGAAGATGCGGGCAACCACACTCCAATGGCACAAAAGGCGGTGCTGATAAATACGGCCGATGCCTGGACTTCAAACGACACCTCGACTACGGCTGACGACGGATCGGTTACCGGTTCATACTGGGACAAGTCGTATGGCTGGGGCTATATTGATATGTGGGAGGCACACTATAACCGCGCCGATTACTTCGTCAATAGCGTTGTTCCAAGGAACGATAATGCTACGCCCGATGACTACAAGCTGTATAAAGGGTATATGTTTGCAAACGAAAAGGCGACTATGGTTTGGGAAAAACGCTCAAACTACGTCGCCGGAGATCCTCCGACTGTTAAGTATAGTCTAAGCGATCTCAACATCAGGCTGTACAATGAGGCTGATGGTTCCCAAATCGACGACGATTTAGATTCAGACGATAATGTACACCAGGTGGCAGCAGATAGCAGCTGCGATGTAGTTATCAAGGCATACTCCTGGAGCACGTCGTTTTTCGGTGCAACTTCAGAAACCTACGCGCTGGCCACAGAGGAAAACTTCGTGAGTGCTAATCCGCCGGCTTTTAACATTAGCCTCGTGATGCCTCCAGCAGTGTCTTCAAGCGCTGTTTTTACTGTAACGGCCAATGTCCAGAATACCGGTGGTGTGGCCTCCTTCAGTAACACAGTTACGCTGAACGTTCCGGCCGGATTCACAATCACCTCAGGCACAAATCCACGGAATATCGGTAAAATTGCCGCTGGAGCTATTGGCAGTGCCAGTTGGACCGTTCAGGCGTCAGGCTCTTCCGGAGCGTATATTATTTCAGCTTCGAATTCAAGTGCAAGCTATGCCGAAACGTATACAGGAAGCGGTTCTTCCATTATCCTTGTCGATCCTCTTTACACGGTGCTGTCGAACGATACACCGGTAGTCTATTCCAGCATTCCAAGGAATTTTTCTTTCAACCTGGCAAGCTATGATTGGTGCTGTATTGGTATTAATCCATCCGTGAATCATAATATCATGGCAGATGATGATTTTGATTTGCTTACGCCTTACCAGAATTCAACGTATTCCGGCACAACG
>JAOUFU010000179.1 GCA_029858035.1 Phycisphaerae bacterium | reverse complement strand
TGCCGGGCCCCATGAAGCTCTGCGAGCTGACACCCTCCGGCGGCGTTTTCCCCCTGACACCCGCCCCAAAACTCCCCTGGCAAACCAATAAACTTGCAAAAACAGCGCCCGCTGCAATAAGCAGCACATTCTTCTGTTTTACCCTCATTTCCCAATCCTCTCAAAAATGAACAATTACATCTTCCACTGTGAAGCGCTGGTTGAACATCGGCCAGGCCCACAGTCTTGGCAGCAAGATATTTACTTAAAAAACAAACGAATCTCTTTGCGCCGGTTTTTTATTGGTCTTTTTCAATAATCAAATCCAGCTTTTTATCAAAAAAACCTTCATGAATATTAGGACACAAGCTTCTCAAAATGGACTTATATTGTCGTTCTAATCTGGAGTGGTGCAGCTTGTAGGTAAGTCCTTTGAATGAAGATAAGCTGCTGACAACTTTCAATTCTTGTGCCGGTTTTATTGCTAAATCAAATTCATGGAAACTTACCCCCCTCCCTCTCCTTAAAAACTTTTCTTTAGAGCTCCCATAATAGTCTTTGTGCAGTTCACGATAAACTTCTCTCGGACTGAAACAAGAATATTTGAAAGCGAGTTCATTTGGTAACCAGTGAAAAAAGGGCAGGATCGAAGTATGACCATCAAAATACCATAAACGATTAGGCGTCTCCACAATAACAAGCAGACCGCCGGTTGACAACATGTCCCAGGTTTTTTCAAGTGAGGTTAGCCGCTCTGCGATTGTCATGTGCTCAAGACATGCAAAATATATGATGAAATCAAATCCGCAGCCTTCAAAAGCGCCAGGCAGATCAATTGCATTTAGATTCTTAAACTCTACATCCAAGCCATATAGTTTGCACCGCTTCTCTGCAACAGTTAAACTGTTCTTATCAATGTCAATTCCGACAACTTTTGCTCCCTGTTCAGCCAATGCAACAGTCGAAGAGCCCGTACCGCAACCTATTTCCAAAATACTTGAATTATTTAAGGATTTGGCCTTGTCTAACCAAGGCACGACTCTTGCCCTGTCAATTTCCAGTCTTTTATACAGGTGCTCCTTCACGCCTTCCTCGTATACTTCTTTTGGACAATCGCTTTTACCTTTATCGAGGTAGTCTCTTATGGGTTGTTCGATTAAACTCATACTCCCATTGTCGATTTGTATTTGGTTCTTTGACAGATGAGCGGGAACGCGATAAAGCAAATTCATCGCAATCCTTTGTATTGTTTCCGGAACGGGTTTCTTCATAACATTATCAGATTATGCACTGGTTCATGATGCTTGCTGACTACTGTTTATTTGGCTTCATACAAAAACTTTCATTAAATGAACCGAAGGCATTGTACTATTTCCGGCTATCTTATCAAAATAAATCTTTTATCCCCGGACATGCAAAACAAGCCCCACAAACAAAAACACCGACAGCTTTAACTGCCGGCCTCTAATCACCAAAATCCCCCAATTCATCCCTCTGTACTAAAGAGTGAGCTTTCTCCTTGTCTTACCCTTTTGATTCCTGTAGAAGAACTATATCAGCCAGTCAAATTTACACTCGGTATAAAGGTTGCTGGTTTTGTAGAACTCAATACAGACCATGTCCACCTCCATTGCATTACGAACCATGTGGATTCATTCAAGGTCGCCTTGGGACTTCACGATCGTATCCGCCGGCTTGCTCTCGGACTAATAAACTTCAACCAGCTCGACCTTGACTGTTTTTTCTTTGAGTTCTTCAATGAAAACCAGCCCAAGCCCCGGAGCGTAATATTTATGCTCGATTACGCCGGGATCCAAAGGTGTCCACTCCTTGGTCTTCAGGCAGCCCTCGAAATCATCAAAATCTTCGGATTCGAGGGAAACCTTGGCATCGAGCCTCAGGACCTTACCCATGTCCTCCGCCTCGCCCTCGTAATATTCCTGCTGGTAGCAAACACCCGGCAGAGGTTCGGCCAGCATAACGATTCCCGGCAGGGCTCCGTCTACATCGGCTTCCCATGAGCCTTCGTGGTTTTCGCCGGTTGGATTCCAGTCATCATCGTATTCATACTCCGTGGTCCATTCCCCGAAGTACCAGACGTTACCTTCGTTGTCCCAGGCGTACCAGTCATAAGTCTCCTCGGTCTTAAACCAAGTACTCCCGTCATCAACCGAGACCCACTCCACATCGTAAACCACAATGCAATCGACACCCATAATCTCCTTGGTATCGGAGGTGGTGGTGATCTCATTCCAGATAAGCTCATCCTCCGTTTCAGCCATGTAGACGTAGGTCGTTCCAATCGCCATTGGATAATAGGTGTTGTCCTGTGGCGAATCGAAGTCGTCGGGATTCACGGTTCGTGCCTCAATACAAGTCGCTTCCACAACGCCAATACAAAAGCCGATGAGCATTACAACACTAACGGCCAAAGTCAGATAACTTATTGCTCTTCTCATAACCGGTTCTCCTTTAATTCTTGGTCAGCGCCTATCCCGAAATTGTCGGGGCATCTTCCGGCTGACCTGTTAATATGGCGCTCCGTCGATTGATGTTAACCATCCATGAATGCTGAAGTATGCAGCTTGGTTCTGTGTCCATTAGAGTATCAAGCCTGCCCTGAAAAGTCAAGAAAAACCCCGACAGTTTTTCAACTCTCGGCCTGTAATTACCAAAATCCCCCAATTCCATTCTAAAAACTACGAATTATGAACTAAGAACTATCGACTTACGACTAATCCGCCTACTTGTCCAAAAGCCTTCCCTCGTCTTGTCGAAGGTTAATCCAATGGGCTCTCAGGACCCTTGCCCGCTAATTTTCTCTCTACCTTTCACCACAGCCGGAACAACCGTGGAATCACATTATACTCGTGAAGGGCCTCCACAAGTTCCAGAATCCCTGCTATCCAGACAAACCACAAGGCGTCGAAAATCCTCCTCTTGAATAATCTTGGTCTCACCGTATATTCCTCCGGCTCGTACAAACCGGCAAGTGACGGAAAAAATCGCGGCGTCTTGCTCATGTATCTGTCGAAATCGCTGCCGTGAATCCTGAGAAGTTTCTTCTCCTCCGAACGAATTACAAAAGGATAGTAAAACAAAAAGGCTGAAAATATGAGCAAAGTCACCGTCAGTGTCTCGCTCGCAAAACCAATACCTATGCCCCCCAAAAAGCTGAAAAAGTACAACGGATTGCGACATATCGAATAGGGACCTACGGTTATCAGCTCCTTCGTTTTGTGCCCGCCGATGTATAATGAGCACCACAGGCGTCCGACCGTCGCCACACCGACAATAATGATACCTGTAAAATAGAAAATCTCGCTTAAAAAATAAACCTCCTCCAGCCGGCTCTGCGAGAAAAGAATCAATACACCCAAAACCATCGAGAAAAGAAGCGTAAGAATCTTTCTCTTTTTTTCAATAAAACTTCTTTTTGCCATCTATTCACGCTCCTGCATATTGTGACAACACAATAATTCCCCACGCAGTGCAGCGAATTATGACAGAGACCCCCTCGGCACTCTATCATATTCGGACCGCACTTTTTACACAACACCAGGCCGCTGGAGCTTGCATATTATACCAGCCGAAAAGAAAAAGTACAGCCCTTTCCAACTGTCGGCCAATACTTCCCAAAATCCCCAAATTCAATAATAACAACTACGAACCACGAACTAAGAAATATTGCGCAAAAAATCCCGCTTATTCTGTTTCAAATAGATTCCTGTCTCGTTCCAGCCCTCTATCAGAGTATTTCAGGGTATGCCAAATATTCTCCAACTGATTTAGCAAAACCTTCAAGCCCAGGAAATAATGCTTCATTTGTTATATTCATATCGCGTAACTTTCTTAAAATGTTGTTTCTGTCTCGTGGCTTGGATTTAATCTCAATTCTATGTAGATTCTTCTTAAGCTCTTCTGTGTTATTATCAAAATGATTTCGAAGATTTTCTTTAAAAGCAACTCGACTGTCTCCGGCCAGAAGAAAGAGTCCCTGTTGAACCGTTAACCGTTCATTTAACCTAAAAGGATTGACAGCATAGGCCAAAGGAAATGGATTTTCAATAAGATAACATATTATTGCAAGATCCTTCAATTTGTCGCCCTCGCCTCGTATCCCAAGCACATCGTCTCTTTGCTCAAATTTCATTACCAATTTGTTAAATCTGCTCACCTTGGGTATTTTGCTTTCGATTTGCATTGGATCATTTGCACTTGATGCGTCAAACGCCCACACTACTCCCCCCTCTGCGTTCTCTGCTAATGCAAAATACACAGCAATGTAGAACGAATACGTCCAGTCCATCAACCGTGTTGGCGCGCCGTAATGTTGCATTACTGCAAGCCATTCCAGCATATCATCCTTGTCCGGCTCGTGATCAAGGTAGAGAGCTGCTTTACGTTGGAAAAGCCTGATTAGTCTTTTTTCATATTCCTCTTTTTTCTCCATAGCAACATCGTAGTCATCGAAAGACTTTTCAATTTTCGTCCGCAACGCCTTTGAATCTTCTTCCGTACGCTCTCCACGAAAGATCCAGCGATGCGTTCTCATATTCACACGTTTCTCAAAGTAGTGCTTTTCTCGACACCATTTTTCTATACTCTCCCACGTCTTCAGCGGTTCCTTAGGTTTCTCATACCAAACGTTGTTCTCTTGCCTGTTCATCTCACAAATCCTTTCACTGTTTTGACTTGTACCTTACAATATCATACCAAATTTTTTGAAATGCTCAACGCCGTTGCGCAAATGAAAAGGCCGACAGCTCTCGACTCCCGGCCTATATCTACCAAAATCCCCCAATTCAACACCAAAAACCACGAACTCAGAACTATGAACTAAGAATTATTGCGCAAAAGGAAAGCCCCGACGATTCTCACCATCGGGGCTTATAATTCCTGGCGATACCTACTCTCGCCCGTAAGGACTACCATCGGCCGCACAGGCTTAGCTTCTGAGTTCGGAATGGGATCAGGCGTTTCCCCGCACGTATAGTCACCAGGAAGTTCGTTAGATCCGGGCCTCATGCCCGGCTCTATTCTATAACTAATTCGCTTCACGATTCACAATTCACGCTTCACGAATTTATGCAGATGCGGATATGAACACTATCAATCAACCAAAGATTGATATGGTCAAGTAATCGAGCGTTAGTACCGGTTAGCTGAACGCATTTCTGCGCTTACACACCCGGCCTATCAACCTGATAGTCTTTCAGGGCTCTTCATCGGCCCGAAGGCCGAATGGAATCCTCATCTTGGAGGGGGCTTCCCGCTTAGATGCTTTCAGCGGTTATCCTTTCCCGACTTAGCTACCCGGCAATGCAGCTAGCGCCACAACCGGTACACCAGAGGTCAGTGCTTCCCAATCCTCTCGTACTAGAGAAACATCTCCTCAAGATTCCTGCGCCCACGGCAGATAGGGACCGACCTGGCTCGCGCCGGTCTGAACCCAGCTCGCGTACCACTTTAATCGGCGAACAGCCGAACCCTTGGGACCGCCTTCAGCCCCAGGATGTGATGAGCCGACATCGAGGTGCCAAACGACTCCGCCGCTATGAACGCTCGGGAGTCATAAGCCTGTTATCCCCGGAGTACCTTTTATCTGTTGAGCGATGGCCCTTCCACACGGGACCACCGGATCACTAAGTCCTGCTTTCGCACCTGCTCGACTGATAAGTCTCGCAGTCAAGCACACTTATACCTTTAGGCTCTATACGTGGTTGCCAACCACGCTGAGTGTACCTTTGAGCTCCTCCGTTACTCTTTGGGAGGAGACCGCCCCAGTCAAACTACCCACCTAGCACTGTCCATTGCCCGGTTTCACGGGTCAAAGTTAGGTGACTAACATAGCAAGGGTGGTATTTCAAGGTTGGCTCCGCCCCGACCGAAATCGGGGCCTCATAGCCTCCCACCTATCCTACGCAAGATATGCCAGGCATCAATACCAGGATATAGTAAAGGTTCACGGGGTCTTTCCGTCTTGCCGCGGGTATGTGGTATCTTCACCACAATTACAATTTCACCGAGTCCGTCCTCGAGACAGTGCTCCAGTCGTTACGCCATTCATGCACGTCGGAACTTACCCGACAAGGAATTTCGCTACCTTAGGACCGTCATAGTTACGGCCGCCGTTTACCGGGGCTTCATTTAGGAGCTTCACCCCCGAAGGAGTTGACCCTTCCACTTAACCTTCCGGCACCGAGCAGGCGTCACTCTCTATACATCCACTGTAAGTGTTAGCAGAGAGCTGTGTTTTTGGTAAACAGTCGCCAGAGCCACTTCACTGCGCCCTCAGCATATGCTCAATAATGAATTACCGGGCATATCTGGAGGGACCCCTTATCGCAAGCTTACGGGGTCAATTTGCCGAGTTCCTTAAGGACGGTTTTCTCGAGCGCCTGAGGATATTCTCCTCGCCTACCTGTGTCAGTTTTAGTACGGTTATGCAACGTCGTCCTGTTTGAGGTTTTTCTTGGCAGTCTCTCGGGCTGCTCAGGCATCTTAAATCGGCCCTCGCCGTCCTTTGGACCCTTTATGCTGGCGGATTTGCCTACCAACGGGACCGCAGGCAGGATAGCCACGACTAATCAGCTTCCAGCCTCTGAAACTGCGTTACCCCCACAGTTCAAACCTTCGATACATAGTGCAGGAATATTAACCTGCTGTCCATCGTCTACGCCTTTCGGCCTCGACTAAGGGACCGACTAACCCTGGGCGGATGTACCTTCCCCAGGAAACCTTAGGCTTTCGGCGAACAGGATTCTCACCTGTTTTATCGTTACTCATGCCGGCATAATCACTTGCTGACGCTCCACCGCTCGTTACCGTACGGCTTCGGCGCTGTCAGCAACGCTCTCCTACCACGAATTACTTTCTTTTGCAAAAAAGTAATCCATCCGCAGCTTCGGTGTCTTGCTTATTCCCGGTCATTATCGGCGCCAAACTGCTCGACCAGTAAGCTATTACGCACTTTTTAAATGGTGGCTG
This sequence comes from Phycisphaerae bacterium, assembly GCA_029858035.1. Classification (GTDB taxonomy): domain Bacteria; phylum Planctomycetota; class Phycisphaerae; order Sedimentisphaerales; family Anaerobacaceae; genus CS2-K091. Next base: position 1,572 of record JAOUFU010000179.1, on the reverse strand, counting down.
CTTCTAAGCCAACATCCTGGCTGTCACGGCAATTCAACTTCCTTAAGAACTTAGCAAGACTTCGGGACCTTAGCTGGCGATCTGGGTTGTTTCCCTCTTGACCATGGAGGTTATCCCCCGCAGTCTGACTCCTGAGATAGTCTTTACGGTATTCGGAGTTTGGTTGGGGTGAGTAGACTGGTGGTCCCCCATCCCCATTCAGTAGCTCTACCCCCGTAAAGTAGTAGCTCAAGGCTAGCCCAAAAGCTATTTCGAAGAGAACGAGATATCTCCAGGTTTGATTAGACTTTCACTCCTCCCCACAGCTCATCCCCTAACTTTTCAACGTTAGTGAGTTCGGTCCTCCAGGGATTTTTACATCCCTTTCAACCTGGCCATGGGTAGATCACCTGGTTTCGCGTCTACCACCTGCGACTAAGACGCCCTATTAAGACTCGCTTTCGCTACGGCTACACCCCTGAAGGGCTTAACCTTGCCGCAGACGGTAACTCGCCGGCTCATTATGCAAAAGGCACGCGGTCAGGCATTACCCGTTCCGAAGAACGCGTCATAGCCCTTCCACAGCTTGTAGGTGTATGGATTCAGGTACTTTTAACTCCCCTAATAGGGGTGCTTTTCATCGTTCAGTCGCCTTACTTTTCACTATCGGTCGTCGAGGAGTACTTAGCCTTGGAGGGGGGACCCCCCGGTTTCACACAGAGTTCCACGAGCTCCGTGCTACTCTGGTACGCCGGCAGTAATGCAGGGCTCTCGCTTTTGCATACAGGACTATCACCTTCTATGGTCGGACTTTCCAGACCGTTCCGCTTGCGATGCCTTTGTAACTGCTTACCGGCGCCCGCAACACCAAAGAGCAAGCTCCCTGGTTTGGGCTTGTCCGCTTTCGCTCGCCGCTACTTACGGAGTCTCGGTTGATTTCCTTTCCTGCAGGTACTGAGATGTTTCAGTTCCCTGCGTTCGCTTCGCCTGGCCTATGCATTCAGCCAGAGATGACAGGATCTGGTTGCCCAGTCCTGCCGGGTTTCCCCATTCGGACATCCCGGGATTAACGGATGCTCGGCTCCTGCCCCGGGCTTATCGCAGCCTGCCACGTCCTTCATCGCCTCACGACGCCTAGACATCCCCCATACACCCTTAGTAACTTGACCATATCAATCTTTGATTGAGTGTATTGGTCTTCTTTCGGCTCCATTCTATACCTCTCGGCATTTTGCTTCGAAATACGAGGCAATGGGTATGAAATGGAGACCGTGCCTAAATAAGCGCTCATATCGAGGACTTTTCGCTTCAATGCGAAAAGTCTTTGGGATTATTGTAATCCCACGCATCTGCATATTCACTTTTCAAAGAACGTAATAGTAAATGAGTTGATGAACATATGTGTCAATGAGTCAAAATTTCATACCCATTCACTGTTCTACTCATCCACTCATGCACTTCATACAATGGAGACGACCGGGCTCGGACCGGCAACCTCCGGCTTGCAAAGCCGGCGCTCTCCCAGTTGAGCTACGTCCCCGGAACCCTGATAAATGATTATTGATAATTGATTAGTGATTAATTCAAAAGCAA
>JAOUFU010000724.1 GCA_029858035.1 Phycisphaerae bacterium | reverse complement strand
CAATTGAGCAAAACGCTCAATGAGTTTGTGGTGCCGATAGATATAAAAGAAGGGTAAAATGAAAAACAGATTGCCGGGAATTTTGGTGACCGGAGCCTCCGGTTTTATTGGAAGACATTTTGTCATCGCCGTATCCGGAAAATATCGCCTCTTTTGCATCGCCCGAAGAAGCCAAAAAGAGGCCGGAATCCCCCATCATAAAAACATACACTGGCTCCAGGCCGACATTACCGAGTGGAAAAATCTTCTAAAAGTCCTTGAGTATACCCAAGAACATGGGGGGGCAGATTATGTTTTGCATTTGGCCGGTTATTACGATTTTACTTTGAAAGATAATCCTGCCTACGAAGAAACCAATGTTACCGGCACCCGATATCTTCTTGAGTTGTCCAAAATGCTGGACGTCAAGCGTTTTATATTCTCCAGTTCTCTGGCTGCATGCAAGTTTCCCCCTTTTGGCAGAGCACTCACCGAAAAAAGTCCCCTTGATGCGAATTACCCATATGCCAGGAGCAAAAGGAAAGGAGAAGAAATCATCAAGGCGTATTCAGATACTTTCCCCTGCACCATTGTTCGTTTGGCGGCCGTGTACAGCGACTGGTGTGAATATCCAATATTGTATATGCTGCTAAAGACCTGGCTCTCCGGGAACAAATTCAGGTCAAAAATGCTGGCAGGTCGGGGTGAATCTGCCGTGCCCTATATCCATATCCGGGATCTCAACAAACTGTTTTTGCGGATTATCGAAATCAGTGATACGCTTCCGAAATTTGCCATATATATTGCCGGTTCCCAGGGAAGTACTTCAAACATAGATCTTTTTCAGACCGCCACGCGGTACTATTACGGCCATGATGTTAAACCGTTAAAAGTACCAAAAGCCTTGTCATATTGCGGCTTAATCATGATGGCCTTTTTGGGATGGCTTACAGGCAACGAACCGTTGGAAAAGCCTTGGATGGCCGAATATATTGATAAAAAACTGACCATAGATGCCTCTGTAACTTTCCGTGCACTGAACTGGACGCCGACGCCTCGTTATCATATCTTACGAAGGTTGTTGTTCATCACCGAAAAAATGACCATCCACCCGAAAAACTTCGAGTTCCGTAATGAATTGCTTTTGGAGCGTGTGGCTTACCGAGCAAGCACAGAAATTTACAATATTCTAATGGAACTGCGTGAATCACTGGTCAATCAGCTTGTGGAAGAGGTGATGAAGCCGGAGTATGATCAACGTTTTCCAAATTACCAAAAAATGAATCCGGACGTGCTGAAATGGTACATTACGCTAAACTATCAACTGGTTTCCGCAACCGTAAGAAACAGGAATCGGGCCATGATACCCAATTATGCGCAGGTTATCGCCTACAGGCGCTTTGTCGAAGGATTCGAGGCACGAGAAGTTAAAGATTTAATGTTGTTGACCGGAAAAACCATGGAGGCGTCGCTTCTTGAAAAATCGGGATTTAAGAATTCGAAACAGCGGGTGGATGATTATATTATTTTAACGTCGCAGCTTGCCATCGATGAATTTGAAGATACCTATGAAATTCTCAAAACCTATCCGCCTGAACAGTTTGCTGCCATCGACACGGTGGAATCGTTGTCAAACAGCGATGATCTCAAGCGGATTGTGCTTCAGCTTGAAGATATTTGCAGCGATTCGCTGTCGCATCAGTTAAGTGGCATATTTTAGATAGTTTCCATCCAGAAATGGCCCTTTTTGTCCTGTTCGGCGTTCTCCGAGGGTTTCCGGCTGCGGCGTACAGACGTACGCCTTCCTGTCCCGCTTCGCGGGGACCGCAAACCCTTGTGCGGCCTTGATCAGAACAAAAACTGCTCATTTCTGAATTGGACACCCATTATATTCATTTTGAATTCGTGGATGGACACTATGTGTTTATACTTATACTCGACGATTTATTTGTGCAAAAATGGGATTAATGCCCAACGGCAAGCAACCCGCTGGCCGCGGCACCAAGAATAATGACCTCAAGCACCGCTATAATTGCATAAACCACGTCTTTATTTCTCAGCAGCGTCGGCACGATGACGGCATAGCATATAATGGTAACACCCGCCAG
>JAOUFU010000723.1 GCA_029858035.1 Phycisphaerae bacterium | reverse complement strand
ATGTGTAGCTCAATCTCCCAGTTCCAATTATTGTCCCGAGCCAGTTCGCCGATTAGTGTTTTTAATCGCCCGCTGTTTGAGACCGGCCTATCCAGCAGCCACGCAGCTTCGCTTACGCCGATCCCTTTCAAAAATTCACCTACAAGCCGCAAAGCCGGTATCGTTTCAGTGACTTTACGATATGTACCGTGTATGCTTGCCAGGTCCCGAAAGCAGCCATCCCGGCCCTTAAAAACACAAGCGCCGCTCATCGCCGCTTCGACGGTTATTAAAACGTTATAGCCATCGATGGCAATCCCTTCACCTACAAGATTTCTTATTGCCACACAGCGTTGATTTCGAGAGACAAGATGCTGGTCGGAGCAGGCGCTGCGCATCACGGCCAATCTCTGTCTTTCTGTAAGTGAGAACTTATCGCCAACTAATTTTAGTGCGCTTTTATCAGCATAACCTTTTGTCAGCAAAAGCGAAAAGTCAACAACAGCTAATTGCAAGTCGGGGATTGCTTCAGGCGCAAACAATTTTGCGTCCGCCGGGTGTGGGCCACGATGACTTCGCTTGTCGGGCATGGCGCATTTGTCCTTAACTAAACCGGCAATTATGATAATTCAAAACCGTCATGTCTGCAAGGCCGGCAAAAACAGATTGACATAATCACCTGCCGGCCCTAACATTGGGTTTTATCTTTCGTAACTGTTAACAGGACAACTCAATGCCGAGCCATAACTTAGCACAAATCAAGATTGACGATCTGGAGATAATCGGCTACTCGGTCGCAGGCGAAGAGACCGTAGTTGCGATGCCCCAACTGGACGTCTGTTTCGATATCGGCAAGGCACCGCATCAGATTATCTCTATCAATCACATTTTACTTACGCACGGTCATATGGACCACGCCGCCGGCATTGCGTATTATCTGTCGCACCGCAACTTTTCCGGTCAATCGCCGGGAACTATTTTGGCTCCTAAAAATTTATTGGGCCCAATGAGAGAGATTATCGATGCCTGGACCCGGCTGGACGGTAATAAGGTACCTGCCAATCTGGTCGGTGTAAAAGCGGGCGATGAATACCAGATAAAACCGAATCTATTCACCAGAGTATTCCCTACAAAACACAGCAAGGGTTCCGTTGGTTACACGGTACTCGAAAAACGTAAAAAAATTAAATCCGAATACGCCAAGCTGACAGGGCCGCAAATCGTCGAGCTAAAAAAGCAGGGAATCGAAATTGATAACCCGCTCGAAATTCCGATTGTTACCTATCTGGGCGATACGCAAAATGTCGACTTTTCACAATTGAAATACATTGTCGAGAGCAAGATATTGATCGCCGAATGCACTTTCTACGAGACGGAGCATTCCGGAAGGGCCGAAGCCGGCAGGCATATGCACATCAACGAATTTGCAGAGCTAATCGAAAAACTGCAAAACGAACACATCATTATCACGCACACAACGCAACGAACACCTATGCGGGACATCCGCAGGATATTAAAGGAAGCTCTCTCGCCGGAAAAATACAAAAGAGTCATCCTTTTTATGGACAAAATCCGAAGATAGCCCATCTGAAACATGCCTGCCTCAAGCGATTACGTTCCGGCCTTACGAAGTTTCGAAGGACGCAGGCGGATTACGACTGCCAAAAGAATCAGAGGCATACTTACAAGCCATACAAGTTCTGTAAAAGCTCTAAATATTGCAATTTCCCCGTATTCGCTAATACTCATGCGGGCGACTGTTGCCGGGATAAGAATTCTGGCAGCTAACATTACTGCAATAATTACAACAACACCTGCAAAAAGTAAAAATTTACCCCACGGTTTGTCGGCAACTTTGCAGAATAATTCGCCCTGTGTGTCCCTTCTTCTCATAATCTGATAAAATACAAAAATAATCCCCAGGAAAAACACTATTTGAGACACTATATCGACAATGCTGAGTGAATGATCCTTGACTCCGGCAAACCATGCCAGAACAACAAGGCCTGTAGAAGCAAACCTTGTGATATAGATAGCTACAAAATAACTCAAGAGCCCTACTCCTGCCCAGAAAAGTCTATTTCGCCATAAAATCGATGCATTAACTTT
>JAOUFU010000722.1 GCA_029858035.1 Phycisphaerae bacterium | reverse complement strand
CCTATTCACACGACCTCATCGCGAATGAAGCCCTGAAGTTTGTCAAAGCCAACAAGGATAGATCCTTCTTTCTTTATGTCCCCTTTACGATACCTCATGTTGCGCTTCAGGTTCCTGAAGATTCACTGGCCGAATACCGGGGCAAATGGCCCGACCCGCCTTATACTGGGGACAAGGGGTATTTCCCCCATCCGAATCCCAGGGCGTGCTATGCGGCCATGGTGACACGAATGGATAAGGACGTCGGCCGGATTATGGCTTTATTAAAGGAACTGAATCTTGAAGATAATACGATAGTTATGTTTACAAGCGACAACGGGCCAACTTTCAACGGGGGATCGGACTCGGCCTTTTTTGAAAGCGCCCGTCCCCTTCGCGGGCTTAAGGGCTCGGTTTATGAAGGCGGGATACGTGTGCCGTTTATCGTTCGCTGGCCGGGCAAAATCAGGGCGGGCGGCACGAGTGAGCACATTTGCGCTTTCTGGGACTTTTTGCCTACCTGCTGTGAATTGATAGGAGTTGATGCCCCGGGTGATATAGATGGCATTTCGATATTGCCGACCTTGTTGGGAAAGCCGGGTAAACAGAAAAAGCATAAGTATCTTTACTGGGAATTAGGCGGCCGACAGGGAGTACGAATGGGGTGGTGGAAGGCCGTTCGTACAAATCCGAATCAGAAAATTCAACTTTACGATTTGGATAAAGATATCGGTGAACAAAACGACATGGCTGATGCGAATCCGGAAATTTTAACAAAGATGGCTGAGATTATGAAGACCGGCAGAACCGAATCCGACGTGTTCCCCATGCCCAAGCCAAAATCTTAGGCCACGAAAACAGAAAAAGGACAAGATTTGTTATTTACGCAAGAATACGGAACAGCTTTCTCCTGATACATGCAGCATCGAACCGAAAAAGGAGATAAAAGAATATATGAAGCCCGAACAAAACGATCCCATAGAATGAGAGCCAATGGATTAGTGAACTTATATCTTTAACAGTAAATACGGACGCAACGACGAAAAAGAGAGAAAAACCGATAAACCCTCCCAAATCTTCCCTCATCGTGAAAACAATTATGCTCCCTTCTCCTTCCCGAACGATATTACCGTAAACTCGCTGCATATATGGGTTGTTGTTTCTGATCACGAATTCTTCTGAGTCAACAGGGCTTTGGTTTCAATTGAAAAAGCCTTCTTTCCGGCTGTACATTTTCACTTAATATCTCTAAAACTCGCTGAACAGGTAACGCTGTGTGTATTTCAAATTCTCTATATCCCCAAAACCACCTCTTGCATGGTTTCTTGTTCTTGTAAGATTTCGAAACCACCAGAAATCTCCCTTATTTATTGGCTTTCTTTAAGGATTTCTATTAGTTCGTCATCAGTCAATATAACCGGATTGCCTTTCATACTGCTTGACTTTTGTGCCTTGGCCACTACCGTTGGGAGGTCCTTTTCCTTTAATCCGAACTGTACCAGCGGAGGAACGGTCAGGGCTTTGCAGAGATTTTGAATCCATTCGACACCATCGGCGGCTCGTGCCGAGACTTTGCCGGTCAATATCCGGGCCACTTCATCATATCGAGCCAGTGCCGGTGAATCAGGCTCGCGGCTATGCAGGGCCTTTACATTAGCTTTGCAAACGAACGGCAAAAGCCTGGCGCATATAACACCATGGGGCGCAAAAATCATACCGCCCAACGGGCCTGCGAAACCGTGGACCGCGCCGAGTTTGGCGTTTGCCAGGGCCAGGCCGCTAAACAGAGACGCCAGGGCCATGTCCTCTCGGGCGCTGGAGTCGCTGCCATTTTCGTATGCCTTTCGCAAAGAACGCCCTGCCCGTTTTAGCCCTTCCCGGCAGATACCATCTGTCATGGGATTCGCCTTGTTGGAGACGTATGCTTCAATCAGTTGAGTGAGGGCGTCAAGGCCGGTGCTGGCGGTTGTAGATGGCGGCATCGAATGTGTCAGCTCAGGATCAACGACGGCAAGGCGAGGCAGCATCAAGGGACTGCGCATGCTGACCTTGACCTGCTTTTCGGGAACCGCGAGGACGGCGTTGCGGGTAACTTCAGCGCCTGTTCCCGCCGT
>JAOUFU010000176.1 GCA_029858035.1 Phycisphaerae bacterium | reverse complement strand
GACATAAGGCAAGAATAATCTATAATGATGTTTTTTTAGCCGGTATTGAATAGTAAATTGAAACTCAAGAGATGATTCACTAATTATGTTTGTAAAGATTTTAAAAAGTAAGCTGCACCGTGCAACAGTTACCGACGCCAAGCTTCACTATATGGGCAGTATCTACATAGACTCTGTGCTCATGGAAGCAGCGGGGATTTTGCCTTATGAGTCTGTTTTGGTGGCAGATATCAATAATGGCAACAGGCTTGAGACCTACGCAGTACCGGCGGAGGCGAATTCCGGTGAGATTGTAATACTTGGTGCAGCCGCCCGGTTGGTGAAGACCGGCGACCTTATTATTATATTCAGTTTCGCCTATTGCAGTCCCGAAGAGGCGAAAGAACTTAAGCCGAGAGTTGTCATCCTCGATGAGAACAATAAAATAAAAACAAGCCCGGCGAGAAACCAGCAAAGTTAAACTATAGGGTATCCGCTATACATAAATGTATCCTGAACTTTTCAAGATACCTTACATTGATTGGCCTCTACCTACCTATGGCCTGATGATGGTTATAGGCTTTTTCTTTGCGGTTTTCGTTATAAGACGTCTTAGCCTTCATATCACAGACAACCTCCAGGTCATAACTAATGCGTGCCTCTACTGTTTAATAGCAGGGGTGTTTGGGGCGCGTCTTTTTTATGTGTTCCATCACTTCGAGAATTTCCGCAGCCGGTGGGTTTCTGCCTTTGCTATCTGGCATGGCGGGCTGGAGTTTTTGGGGGGTGTGATTTTAGCCATCGTTGTCCTGTTGTTTTACCTGAGATGGCATAAACTGTCCATCCGGCATTACTTCGATATTTTGGCTATCGGGCTGATGGCGGGACTTGCGTTTGGCAGGATCGGGTGTTTTCTTAAAGGTGACTGCTTCGGCAAGCCGACCGATGTGCCGTGGGCCGTCCGCTTTCCATACGGCTCGGATGTTTATCACAGCCAGATACGCCCCGACCTCAAAAGAAACCGAACTGAGCCACACTTGCAATTACCCGCTGAATTCTTCGGTTATTACGATAGCGATGATGAAGCATATTATGGCTTAAAATCATATAAAGATTTGACACAAGAGCAGAAGGACAAGGTCAAAAATGGCGAGTACCGTTGTTTGCCGGTCCACCCGACCCAATTGTACTCTTCGGCAAACGCACTCTTTTTATGTCTCATACTTTACCTTTTTTGGCGAAGGTCACAAAATGCCGTAAAATCAAACAATCCCGAAAAGCTCTTCTCAAAGCCCGGCTGCACGTTTGCGCTGATGTTTATTCTTTACGGAGTCGCGCGGTTCTTTTTAGAAACTCTCCGCGATGACAATCCTTTCGAGTACGGCTGGTGGGCCATTTATAAAGGGGGAACTGTTTCTCAAAATCTCGGCATTTATATGGCGATTTTCGGCATCGTTTTAATTATAATCTTTCAAAAAGTTAAACTCAAAGTTGTTGTTCCCGATGAAAATAACAAAGTACGAACTGCGGACGAAATTCATGATTCCAACGAGACGAGAACTGCGAGGGGCAAACTAAATGCATCCTGAACTTTTCGAGCTGCCTTTTACCCATTTGACTATCAAGAGCTATGGATTGATGATGGTTATCGGTTTTCTTGCGGCTGTTTTTGTGATACGACGACTCAGCCGTGATATCACGCCCGACCCTCAGCTTATCACTAATGCGTCGCTTTACACTTTGATAGCCGGGGTGGTCGGGGCGCGTTTATTTTACGTAATTCACTATTTCGACAGGTTCCGCGGTGACCTTGCTTCTGTCTTTGCCATTTGGCAGGGCGGGCTGGAGCTGTTAGGAGGTGTGGTTTTATCTATCCTTGTGGTCTTCTTTTATCTGCTGCGCCACAAGCTTCCCGTTCGCCGCTATCTTGACATTCTGGCAATCGGGCTGATGCTGGCGCTGGTGTTCGGCAGAATCGGGTGTTTTCTAAATGGATGCTGCTTCGGCAGGCCTACAGATAAGCTTTGGGGGGTGCGGTACCCTTACGGCTCATTCGCATACAGCAGTCAAGTACGCTCGGACCCGAAACGGAATCGACCTAAACCACATTTAGAACTGCCGGACGAATTTTTTAATTATTCCTTCGACGGCACAGCTCCTGCCAAATTCTTAAAGCCGTATGCACAATTGAACCAGCAGCAAAAGGACATGGTCAACAACGGCCCGTATCGCTGCCTGCACGTTCACCCTACACAATTGTATTCATCTGCAGTTGCGTTTTTTTTCTCCTTTTTACTTTACCTTTTCTGGCGAAGGACCCGGAATGCCTGCGCCTCCAAAAAAGAGGGAGGATTATTTAATAAACCCGGTTGTACGTTTGGCCTGATGTTAGTAATGTACGGCTTCTCACGATTTTTCCTGGAATTCCTGCGTGATGATAATCCGTTTGAGTATGCCTGGTGGGCAATCTACAAAGGGGGGACTGTTTCGCAAAATCTGGGGATTTACATGGTGATTTTCGGGGCGCTTTTGATGGTCATATTTCAGAAAATGAAATCCGACGTTATTGCGGGCAAAGCGAAGCAATCTCATGCTTAGGGCGGGTTTGCCTGTGATTTTATTTTGCAGTTGAATATTTCCTGAAAATTGGCGATACTATATTCATCGCCCAAATTTATTTTAGGGTTTGTTTAGCTGTCGCCGGCACGGTATCGAGTATAAAGAATCGAGTATCGAAATATGGGCCTTTATGATAGAGATTACACTCGGGCGGATTTTGAGCCTCAGTTCCGCTCTGGTCCGTATATGCGGATGGCCATGCCTAAGATTACACGAGTGGTCAAGTGGCTGCTGATTATTAACATAGCAGTGTTTTTACTCACATTCTTAATCAAGCCTTTGGGAGCATTTATATTTGTCTGGTTTTCCGTCTTCCCGGCCACTTTAGGCATGACTTTGCAGCTTTGGAGACAAATAACGTATCAGTTCTTACACGCCAACCCATGGCACATCTTCTTCAATATGCTTGTTCTTTACTTTTTCGGGCCGATGCTTGAGCGCCACTGGGGCAGCAAAAAATTCCTGACCTTTTATCTTATATGCGGTGCGATGGGTGGGCTGCTGTATCCTTTTCTTGTCCTTGTCGGCTGGCTGGGTGCGGCACCATTGGTCGGTGCTTCGGGCTCTATTCTGGGGATGCTCGCCGCAGGAGGAATATTGTTCCCCAATATGATGGTTTATGTGTGGGGGGTAATTCCTGTGAAACTCAGGATATTAGCAATAATTTTTGCGGCCATCAGTATCATAACCTTATTACGACCCGACCAGTTTACTAATGCAGGTGGTGAAGCTGCGCATCTTGGCGGTATGGTAGCCGGTGCGGTTTACGTGTTATCACAGTCCTGGCGAGATAAATTTAGATTAAAACTGCGCTCCGGTGCATGGGATAAGAAAATGACTGCCCAGCGAAATCTTCAAGTCGAGGTTGACCGCATTCTGGAGAAGGTCCACAGCGAGGGGATACAGAGCCTTAGCATGAAAGAGAAAAGAATACTCAGGCAGGCCACAAGAGCCGAGCAGACGCGGAACAAATTATAAAGTATTTAGCTCCCAGTTTCACTGGGGATTGTTCAATTCCCGGTAGAATCATTCCGGAGAAGGGAGAACCAGATGTTTACAAGAGCAACGTTTAGATTTCTACTATCAGTGGCGTTATCTGTCGTGATATTGGCCGGGTGTGTTGTATATGGTCAGGATAATGAGGGTGGGCAGGATTCGGCGGTCCAAAAGCTCGATGAGTTGATAGCGAAGGTCAAAGGCGAGAAGAAGGTCCAGCCGGACAAGATTGATGAGGCGGTGAATATCATATCACGAGCCGGCGAGGTGCTGCCGGCGGCGGAATTTTTGGATAAGCTTGATAAGTTGCAGCAGTACCGTGAGGACAGTGTAATTCCGACGGCGCAGAAGCAGCTATCCGGGGATATGCAACCGGATTACACGATTTTGTCTTTACAGGTCAGGAAGGTCAGGGATGTACCGGCCGAGCAGGTTAAAACCCATCCTGCGGCCGAGGTCTTTCCGGGCCCCATCGGCGAGAACGCCAAACCGGTGACGCAAACGATAAAGATAAACACAAGCGCTGCCGGCTGGCACATTGGTGGCGAGAGAAGCCTGTATTGGCACAGCACCGGCCTTTACGCGGTGCCGGGGGAAGTTATTACTGTGATAGTGCCTAAAGAGGTGACGGAGAAGGGATTGTACGTTCGAATCGGTGCGCACAGTGACCGGCTATGGAGAAAAAGCTCGTGGGCAAGGGCACCGGAGATATGCCGCAGATTTGCCCTCACCCAGGCCGAAACCAAGGCCGCTAACGCATTCGGCGGACTGGTTTATATTGAGACGCCTTATGATTTGATGATTGGAGAAATAACGGTCACCGTAGATGGGGCGGTCCGGGCGCCTTATTATGTCTTAGGTAAAACGGACGCGGAGAAATGGCGCCAGACAATACGCAATCATCCGGCGCCCTGGGGTGAACTGGCAGGCAGGAAGCTGATATTGACACTGCCTTCGAAGGTGCTGCGCACGGTCGATGATCCCGAAGACCTGATGAAATTCTGGGACTCGGTAATGGACCGCTATGCGGAATTGCTCGGCCGATACCCGCAGCGCCGGCGTCTCGAACGCTTTGTTCCGGACGTCCAGATTAGCGCCGGGTACATGCACGCCGGCTATCCGCTTATGACGATGATGGATATTACGACGACTATAGTCGATAAGGAAAGGATTATATCCAACAGGCACGGCGGCGTGTGGGGGCTCTTCCACGAGATTGGGCATAATCATCAAAATTACGACTGGACCTTCAGGGGGACAGGGGAAGTCACGGTCAATCTGTTCTCGTTGTATATAATGGACAAGGTGTGCGACGTCCCGGACAAGGGACACCCCTCTATTACTAAGCAGGCCCGGAAGCGGAATACCGATAGATATTTTGCCGATGGCTGTGACTTTGAAAAGTGGAAGAGAGACCCGTTTCTTGCGCTATGTATGTACATTCAGCTGCAGGAGACGTTCGGCTGGGAGCCATTTACGAAGGTCTTCAAAGAATACAGGACCCTCACAGAAGAGCAGCGTCCTCAAAGCGATGACGAGAAAAGAGACCAGTGGATGGTGCGTTTCTCGCGTGCGGTTGGCAGGAACCTGGGCCCATTTTTCGAGGCGTGGGCCGTGCCGACAACTGAAAAGGCCAGGTCCTCGATTGCCGACTTGCCGGGCTGGATGCCGGACGGTTTTCCTCCTGAGGATGTAAAAGACAAACGCGACAAGAAAAGCTGATAGTTGTCAAGCCGGTGGAAGGTTAAATCCACATTTATACGCCGATAGTGGTCTTTAAGCTTTTACGCTATACGGTTATTATAGTGGAGTTGCAGAAGCAGGTTTCGCTGTTTGGAGAAATAAGAGAGAGAGAATACGATGAAACACAAAAAAAACGTGATAATAGCAGTGATTGCAGCTGCGATACTTGTGCTCAACTGTACATGCGGATTAGCAGAAAGAGCGGGAGTGGTTAGAGCAGAAACGTCTGGTTTGTCAAAGAGGCAAAGCTCGGTTCGGACCGGCCGGCGCGTGGTGAACTTTAACCGAGACTGGAAGTTTGCCAAAGGTGATCCGGAGGGGGCCGAGACGCCGAACTTTAATGATTCAGCATGGCAAGAGGTGCGCCTGCCGCACGACTGGGCAATCACGGGTCCATTCAAACCGGAAGAAAATGGCTATGCAGGTAAACTGCCCTGGAAAGGTGTCGGCTGGTATAGAAAGACGTTCACGCTCAAAAAGACAGACAGCGGCCGGCGGGTATACTTCGATTTCGACGGAGTGATGGCCTTTCCCAAGGTATATGTGAACGGCCAACCGGCCGGTGAGTGGGACTACGGGTACATGTCATTCCGCGTGGACGCGACGCGGTACGTGAAAGCGGGCACTAATGTGATTGCGGTTCGTGCCGATACCAGCAGGCACGGAACACGATGGTATCCAGGCGCGGGCATTTATCGTAAGGTTAACTTGACCATTTGCGAGCAGGTGCACATGGCGCACTGGGGGACGTTTGTGACCACCTCGAAAGTAACTGGGGACTCGGCAACAGTTTCGGTAAGTTCCACGATTGAAAACCACCTTGATAACGAATCGCCGGTGACGGTCGAGGTCATTTTGCTCAGTCCCGAAGGCAAGACAGCTGCGGAAGGCAGGATGGATGGAACCATACCATCCGGTGGCTCTTGTGAAATGGACCAATCGTTTGTAATCAAGAACCCCAGGAGATGGGATATTGAGAGTCCGAAGCTGTACACCGCCAAGACAATCGTTCGCACGGGCGGTAAGATTATCGATACCAACGTCACCACCTTTGGGATCCGCACATTCCGGTTCACGGCTGACGATGGGTTTCATCTCAACGGCCGACGAGTACAGCTCTACGGCGTGAACCTGCACCACGACCAGGGACCGCTCGGAGCGGCTTTTTATACACGTGCGATGGAACGGCAGCTAGAAATCATGCGTGAGATGGGTGTTAATGCCGTTCGGACAAGCCACAATCCCTCCTCGCCGGAACTTCCGGACTTGTGCGACCGTATGGGATTCGTCGTTTGGAACGAGTGTTTCGATAAGTGGGATAGTACCGCGGACCGAATGAGAGGTACGCCTTTAGTCGAGCACGGCAAGAAACAGCTTCGCAATTTTGTGATGCGTGACCGTAATCACCCAAGCGTTGTCCTCTGGTCTATCGGCAATGAAATAGCCGACGTAGAGAACAACAGCAGCGGGGATGCACCCGAACAAGTTAAATCTTTGGGTGATTTCGTTCGCAAACTGGATCCGACACGTCCCGTGGGGATGGGATGTTTTATTCCATCCGCCGTCCGGCAGAAGGTGCTCGGCACACTCGACCTGACCGGCTGGAATTACGACCGCAGGTACGCGCCATACAGAGAACTTTATCCCGACAAGCCGATTATTTACAGCGAATCGGCCTCTGCCCTGAGCACTCGCGGATTCTATGAGCCCCAGTTGTCCAACACAAAGACTGATTATTCCAGGCGGCTGCAGGTTGATTCCTATGATCTGAATGCCGCTTCATGGTCGGACATTCCCGACAAGGAGTTTCAGTTGATGGCCGATGACAGCTTTGTCGCCGGCGAGTTCGTCTGGACCGGTTTCGACTATCTGGGTGAGCCGACGCCGTTCAGCCAGGAGGCCCGAAGCTCTTACTTCGGCATCGTGGACCTGTGTGGTATCCCGAAGGACCGCTTCTATCTGTACCGCAGTTACTGGCGGCCGGACACGACAACCGTGCATATATTGCCGCACTGGAACTGGCCCGATCGCGTCGGAAAAAATGTTCCTGTTTTTGTATACACCAACGGGGACTCGGCCGAGCTTTTTCTCAACGGCAAATCGCTTGGCCGACGAACAAAGGGCGTGCAGCCTGTAAAGCCCGTCAACTTTGCAAAGGGCAAATCTGCGACGGCATCTTCAGTGGAATCGGATAAAGGCAATCTTACGGCCAATGCCAATGATGCCGACGATTCAACGCGTTGGTGCGCATCAGAAGCCGGTGCCGGCCAATGGTGGCAGGTGGACCTCGGTAAGATAGAATCCGTTGGCTACCTGGCTGTCGAGTTCGAGAAAGAGGCCAAAAACTACGGCTATGAGATTAAGGCCTCAACCGACGATTCAACCTGGCACACTATTGTGACCAAGGGTACGAGCAGGACACCGATGTGGGGTGGGCCAAGGGGGGCATTTCATGAGGTCGATGCAAAGGCGAAATTCATCCGTATTGAATTTACCGGGTTGCGAGAAGGAACCTGGGCCAGTATTCGTGAATTCGGTGCCTACCCGGAGAAGGTGGAATCGGCGTACTACGATGTGACCTACAAATACCGATTGCGCTGGAACGATGTGATATATGAGCCGGGCCGGCTAAAAGCGATTGCTTATAAAGATGGCAAAGAGATTGGGCAAACCGTTATGCGCACTGCGGGCAAGCCGGCCGCTGTCCACCTGACACCGGATAGAAAAGAGCTTCGTGCTACAGGGGAAGACCTCTGTTATGTCCTGGTTGAAGCCGTGGACGATAAGGGTACTCTTTGTCCTTTAGCGGAGAATCTTGTTCGCTTCAAAGTTGAGGGGCCGGCGGAGATTGCAGCGGTCGGCAACGGTAATCCCCTTTCTTTAGAACCTTTCCAGTCAGACCACCGAAAGCTGTTCTATGGCAAGTTGATGTTGATTCTGCGAACAATAGAGGGGCAAGGTGGCCAAATACACGTGACTGCTGAAAGTTACAGTCTGCGTTCCGCAGATGTCACCTTGCGCTGTTCCAGATAATCTCCGCCGGTGAGAGAAGGTTCCCCTGTCGAACAAGGTCCCAAGTCTTGAATCCTTTTATGGCACTTTGTCTATCCATGGATGTATTGCAGGCAGGGCCTTGATTTATCAAGAGTTGGAGTTACAATTGACCATCATCGAATCATCCGTATGAGTTTTTTACATGGTATGGGAAGAAAAAGATGGTAAGGCTGTCCATAATCACAAAAGAGAGTGGCAGAGGTGGTTATCTGAGGTCCTTGTATGAGATGGCCCGTGCCGGCACGTTCGGCCTTTCAGG
>JAOUFU010000175.1 GCA_029858035.1 Phycisphaerae bacterium | reverse complement strand
AACTGGAGGAGCCTTGTACCAACAATCCGATGCTCCATGAAATACAAATGTAGAATCGCGTCTGAAAGATCAAGAGCAGTGTTTCCAACCCGCCGGTCTATCCGCATATCCAATATAATTGCGTCGTGAGGCCGGAAAGCTGTTCCAGAGATTTTATGGTTTGACTTTGAGTTCTTCATAGGTGACCGTTTTGATTTCATTCCATATAATTACTTCAAGATAATATGTTACAGATGG
This sequence comes from Phycisphaerae bacterium, assembly GCA_029858035.1. Lineage (GTDB taxonomy): Bacteria > Planctomycetota > Phycisphaerae > Sedimentisphaerales > Anaerobacaceae > CS2-K091. The sequence goes on along the minus strand of JAOUFU010000175.1, from coordinate 8,424 downwards.
TTATGGATTTGGTGCGCAGTTGTCGTGTTATAAAACTACAACCATTGGTACAACTGAATCGGGATTATCTGTTCAAAAACATCACTATTTTTAAGTAGCAGGACAATGAAAAGGTCAAAAAGAAAAACACGTTCAGACAATTGTTTAACTTTACATCCCACAGGGAAGTACTTTAAACAGAAAGTTCCGTACAGTTCAACGAAGTCATTCTTGACGCCACCAGGTTGATGCGAATTCTTCAAGTTTGGAATAATCGTTTTGCCAGGTCGTGTACATTATCCCGCTGATATTCGGGATGTCTTTCATAGCCTGTCTCCACATCCGGCTGTTACTTTCGACGTTGCTGTCATAAAACGCGGCAATCATCTGACGATGTCCACGGTCGGCAAAAAACTGCAATCCCGGTCTTGCTATTTCCCCGCCGCCCCATTTCATTATGATGATGTCCTTATCCAATCCTTCCCAGGAATTCTCCAGCGTGTTGTTTACCAGGTAATAGTTCTCATGGGCATTATGGTGTGGATCGAACATGTCGGACCATATATAAACCGGCCTGGCTCCAATGGTATCACGAATAATTTGATAGCATGTTCTGACATTATGAGCGAGTAAATCACCCGAAGACTTGAACTTTATAACCTGATCGGGTTCCCATCCGCCGCAACGAATTTCATCGTGTGACATGAAATATCCGTCCGGCTGCAACGCGGCCTCGGTGTGTTCTATCTGCTGTCGGCATAATTCGAAAACTTTGGGATCGCTCATGCTGCAATTGACCTGCCCTCCATAAACCAATGTAGGATGATAACAGGAAAGAAAAACGGTCTCATTCGGTTTAATTCGCGTGTTTGTTGTCAGAATAATCTGAGGGGAATCGTGACGCGTATCATAAGAGCCGGGCCATTGCAGCCGGCCCAAATGAGGATCGGCAATACGCTCAAAATCCAGGCCCTCTTTATAAGACGTGCCGCTTGAACCGACCACCTCAATCGGCAGAGAGCTGCGCCGCAGAATATTCAAGGCAGGCACCGTTTCTATCCGCAAATCATCCCACCAGATTTTACCCTTACGACCTCCCCATATCCCGGCATATATTAACACAGTGTTACTATCCATGCTGTTAAAGGTCACACATTGCTCGGCCCAGTCGGAACTGAGGTTATTGACCTGGCTGATATAATTGAATCGATTGCCTTGCTCAACCTGAAGATGCTGCCACTGCAATGTTCGACCATCGGCCAGGACCAGCAGCTTTATCTCACCACCGGTCAAATCTTCGGTCTTCATCCAGACACGAATTCGATATTGCTGCCGGGGACTAACCTGTACTTGCTGGCAAATGCGGCCGTGTCCATGCTGATTGATATCGCCGACATTCTCAAATCTGATCGAGACTTTGCCCTGCTTTTTGATTTCATGGTCTATAAAGGAACTCTTGCCGGGGTCGTCCTGAAAACTATAATGCAAGGCAAGGTGGTTTTTGTAATCTTCAAAGGAACCGTTGACTATTAGAGCCGTCGGCATGGGTATGAGCCTCTTCCCCGTTGCTTTTAAGGGTGCTCTCTTAATCGGCATGCCCGAGGCCAGATTGACATCGTGCCACAGTAATGAACCGGCATAGCCAAACGGAAACACGCAAACAACCAATTCCATTTCCAGTTCACTGGTAATATCATGAAGTGTTTGGGCGTTTCTCCGCCACCGCTGCGCATCGTCCAGCTGCCACCAGGTAAACGTCTTGTAATCTGTAAAGAGAACTCCGTTGTACCCTGCTTTTTGGGCGCGTCGTAACAACTGCTCCAATTGCTGCACATTTTCATTTACATATAGGTTGCTTGATACATAAACCCATCGCTTTGATAAACCGCTGCGAGCCTGCAATGCACCGGAGAGAAGGCATAGAATCAACGCTGAAACCAACCAAATCCTTCTTGTTTTAGCCAATAATGCCGAAAAAATCCATGTCGTGTACACACCAGCCTCCTTTTAGATTACGATGGTGAAATACGTGCTTGTTCTGTATAACTTCGTCTTTTTCCTTATACACTATTTATCAAGGCGTGGTCAACACAAGATTGAAAAATCCGTTGAATTCTGATATATACAGTGTTAACTGATCTTACGAAAAGACAAAAACCTTCATTGCAGCAAGAAGATGAGTTGAATGCGTTAACGGCCAATAACTTAGACGACGTGCAGAAATGAAAGAGAAAGTCAGAATGAAGAACGCAATACGCTCGACAATCGTAGTAAGCTTCATCATTCTTGGGTTTTCAGCAATCTTGTTTTCAAACGCTCTTGCCCAACGTTGAAGTAACACTTCCCAGGAAAGTTAAGGGCGTAATGAAGGCGAACATATGAAACAAATGAAAAAACAACAGTCCGCAAAACCGAACCGTATCGATCTTGTGACGATGAGAAGTTCTGTTGTGATTCTCGCCCTGATCCTGCTAGCCTGTCAGATTTCGCCAGCCTGGGGAGCGACGTCGGTGATGGTGGAGAATTTCGAGAAGGTTTCTTCGCAGCCCACCGTGTGGGTAGTCAATATCCCTAACGAGAATGCCTCGGTCCGGTTGTCCGGCGATCAGCCACACGAGGGCGAGCAGTGTCTGAAGCTGCATTACCACTTTGTCGGCGCAGGGAGCTTTCAATATCTCGGCATCCCGAACAAAGTCAGGATCCTCGGCCCCGTCTATAACCTGCATTTCTGGCTCAAGGGGGACAACTCGAAGTCTTCCTATGGGCTGCAAGTAGCCGATGCCGCAGGCGAGACACACCAGTATCGGTCGCTGTCCACAGGCAAGGGTCAAGGTGGGATCATTGACTTTACGGGCTGGAAAGAAGTCGTTTTCGACCTGGATGCACTCCATGAGACATGGGGAGGGGACAAGAACGGTAAGATCGATTATCCGATCAGTATGATTACACTAACTATCGGTCAGCCCATGGATAAGGAGACATTGTTATCCGTCGAGAGCGATTTGTACTTCGATGCCCTCAGCGTCGACTCTGAAAAGAGCGCTGAGGAGACCTTGGGCTGCCAGGTTTCCGTTGTCTCGCCGGACTATTGCTCTGACGTGCAAGGGGATACGCCCGTCACACTATCAGCTCCCGGGTTCAAAAGCGTAACCGTGAAATGCTGGAAGCAAGGCGGTTACTTTGGCTCCGATTCCACAGTCGCCACCGTCGCCCTTGATGCGAAAGGCAACGGTTCCTTCGTCTTCCCGGCCGATGCCTACCCGCACGGTCCCGTTACGGTGAGAATCAGCGGCGAAAATGATACCACCAAAGACAATTGCTATCTGCAACTCTACAACAAGGGCGGCGTCTCCTGGAACGAAGGCATGCCCAAAGATCCCCCTCCGGCGGCAAAAGGTATGTCACTGGTCTTTGCCGATGACTTTGATGGGCCTCTCTCCATTTCCAGCACAGATCCCAAGGCCACCTACTACGACCATAAGCCGCCGGGCGGCTGGCAGGACTTCAGTACGATTCGATTCACGAGTTTTGATCGACCCAATAATCCCTTCAGCCAGGTCGATTCCTATCTGCGGATCAGGGCGAGTGAGAAGGCTAAGAGCTCGGGCCTGATTTCCTCCATGAAGAACGATGCCAGCGGCATCACGGCCAAGGCGCCCTGCTACTTTGAATGCCGGTTTATCGGCCCCAACGCCACCGGAACGTGGCCGGCCTTCTGGCTCCTGACGGATTACATGACGGATCACGTCAAAGGCATCAAAGTGCCGTGCGATGAATTGGACATCATTGAAGCTTACGGCGGCGAAGGCCCTCGTCAACCGAACGCATTCGACACCTACATGGTTTGCCCCCATTGCTGGGAGCAGGGTGAGAGCGGCAAGGCCATCGAGAAAAAGGCCTTCGACGGGCTGCACAATCCCATTCGCATGCGCAAGTTCGGAATCCCCTCCGCCTGGTTTGAGGCACTCCATACCTACGGGTGCAAGATTACCGAGACGGACACGATCTACTATTGCGACAACATCGAGGTGGGACGCCACGAGACGCTTCCGCTCTCCAAAAACAGCCCATTTTTCTTTTTGATCAATCTGGCCACCGGCGGCGGCTGGCCCGTCGATTTGTCCCGGTATGACGGCCTGGCCGACATGTATATCGATTACGTGCGGGTGTATTCGAAGTAAAAGTCTCATTACAATAAGAGAATAGCGCCTTAGGATTTCATTTATGAGGCGCGAATGTCCGGCTCGAGTTGGCCGGGTGAATTTTTTATTAACAGAATGGTATTATATGAGGTTAGGAGCTGATACTTTATCCGGAAGGTATTCCAGTCGGTTGGCGTACTTTCTCAGGCATGTTCTCCAGTTGTTGCTTATCCTACATGTTAATGTCTGCGGGACAGCTCGTTCGGCCGAACTTACTTCTTTCACAGACATTACAGAAACCTCAGGAATTTCCCAGCTTGTTAATGAACACTATGCGTCTAATCCCAAATGGTGGCTCAGTGGTTTGCACCTGGTCGATCTCGACGGAGACGGCGACCTGGATCTATTCCTCAGCGCGCATGGTAAGGGAAGAACCCTGGCTGCTTTGAACGACGGCCTCGGCCGTTTCACCCGTGCCACCGGCACCTATCCTACCAGTGAGATCCATCTGTGTTACGACAGCGACGAAGACGGAAAGGTCGACCTGACAATGACCTATCAGGACGGAGGGGGACAATGGTGGCGGAATCGATCTCGGCCGGGTGAACTCATCTTCGAGCCGACCGGCATCACGCGCGGCACCAACACCGCACGCCGCCAGGCTATGATCGACATCAACCGTGATGGAAAGGTGGACTGGCTTCGCGGTACCGACACCGACATTCAATTCGATTTCGGAGATGGTAATGGCTTCTTCTCAGAGAGCAGCCGCCGGCTTCCGGTCACCAGGGGCCGGGACGAGGTTCTCTGTCTGCCGCAAGACGTCGACGGGGATGGTGACATCGATCTTCTGGCCGAGTGGGGCCACTACAGTGCGCCTGACGGCAACTGCCGTGTCTACTGCAACGACGGCACGATGGCCTTCACAGACGTGACCGCCGGGGCCGGACTCCCCCCCACGGGTACGGCGATCAAGGGAGTCGGCGACGTTGACCAGGACGGTGACCCGGATCTGATCTGCCTGGAGCATAGGCAGCGCTTCGAGATTTATCTCAACGATGGCGCCGGCAGGTTCACCAAGAAGGCCGGGGCGATCTCCGGGATCGAGAAAGGAGCTTCGTCGGCATCATGGGGTATTGCCGTGACGACAGATTTCGACAACGATGGTGTTACGGATGTCCTGGTCAACGGCAAGTACTTCTTGAAGGTCCTGCGCGGAACCGGGGGCGGTTCTTTCGAGTACGCAAACTCTGCCTGGGGCATCGCCGATGTCTCGGCGTCATCTATCGACGACGGCCTGTGCTTCGGCGATATAGATGCCGACGGGGATCTCGACATTGTCGGGTACACATCGATTAGCGGGCAAAGACGATTCGCCGTCTATCGCAACGACCTGCCTTCTCGCAACTGGCTTCGAGTACGATTGATCGGTTCGCGCGGCAACCGCGGAGCTGCGGGCGCGAAGATTCGCATCTACACGCACGATGAGGGCCGGTTACTCTGGTACGAACAGGTGGCTATCTACGATAGCCAGGCGGCTGCCAGCTACTACGGTCTGCCTGTCACGGAACGGCATTTCGGGCTGGGCAAGCGAAAAATGGTTGATGTAAGCATTGAGTTTTATCCTTCCGGCCGTGTCGTCTGGAAGCGCGGCGTCAATGCCAACGAGGCCGTGGAGGTTTTGGAGGGACCTGCCTCTCTGCATACACGGCAACCAAACTGATCCACCAATGTGTGATTGATTGAAGCAACAATGGCTGTGAATTATCCTTCTTTCAAGTCTGTTCCCGGTAGCCGGCCGCCGTTATCGCTGATACTTGTATGCAGGCTTGCCCATGCACGAGGCGTAGAAGATGTCTGCGTGAGGGTCCCATCCGAAATTCAGGAACCAGCCCGGGATTGTCACGCTGTACTGAGGCGGCAACGGGGCAACCTGCTCCCACTCTCGGCCGCCGTTGTTTGTCTGGTAGAAGCACTTCTTGCCCACGACAACAATGTGCATTTCATCCTTGCCGAAGTATGGGCCGAAAGAGCATTCCAACTCCTTTCCCTGTATAGACCACGTCGTGCCCCGGTCAATGCTTACCAGAAGCCCCTTGCCGCTGGTCCAGAAGGCGGCGCCTTTGAGAATTCGGATGTCGCGCCCGGCGGGCTGGAGTTCGGAGACCTTCGTCCAGCTATCGCCGCCGTCTGTTGTGCGAAAAATGCCCGGTTCTTTCTCTCTGGTGGCGACGAATGTCCTGGCATCGAATATGCCCACCGACGCGAATGCCTTGCCCTTTAGCTTCCAATTCCTGCCCATCTCGCTGCTGGTGTAAATCTCGCCGCCACATTCGTGTCGCAGGGCAAAGATGTTGGCGGTCTTCTCGGCCGACCAGTGGACCGAGCCGCAATCCCAGCCGCGCTGGTTGCCCTTCATGCTCTGCCAGGTCTTGCCGCCGTCGAGCGTATAACCGCTGGGGCCGTCGAGCATGAAACAGGCCAGGCGTTTGCCAAGGGGATCGAAATTCAGGGCAAAGCCGGTCTCACACCTTCCACCGATCTTGCCGCCGTCGACGCGGGTGAAAGAGTTACCGTGATCGCTGCTCCGCCAGATTCCCTGGTCGGGAATGACCATAAACACATCGCCAGTGACGCGGTCGGCCGCAATGCCGGCCGTCTTACCGGGATAGCCGATCTTCTTGCCCTCGCTTGCAAGCTTCTGGATAACCTCAGTCGAGATGTCCAACCACTGACTGCTTTTGCTCGCGGTTGAAACGCTCTTCTCCTGCGAATAGCCCACTACGGTAAAAGATAAAACAGCCGTAAACAGCAAACAAAACAATGCCTTCATTTCCTTGCTCCTTTTTCCTTTTGAGATTTTTCTGTATGCTTCATGGTCCATAGTACAGGAATTCCGTACTATTTTCAAAAACTTTCTGGTAGGCATGGTATGATAAAAGGGATTTCTTTGTGGGGATGGATTTGGTAATATTGGGGCTGCGAATTTAGTGGAACGCAGTGGAATCAAAGGTAAATGGTAAATCTCAGCTAATGTGATAAAGCTGCCACTGAATTACCACTTTATTTACGAAGGATAGTCGAAATGAGACATTTATTAAAGCAATCGTTTGTTATCGTCGCATGTATCGCTGCGTCTGTCGTGCCGGGAGTATGCCGAGGTCAGGCTACGGTGCCATTGCCCAAAGGTGTTAGGGCCGTCTGGGATGTTGAGAAAGCGTATCGCCAGTCGACGCCCACGCGCGAGCGGATATGCATCAATGGTCTGTGGCATTGGCAGCCGGCTGACGAGGACGCGAACGCCGTGCCTGCCGATAGGTGGGGCTGCTTCAAAGTCCCGGGGAGCTGGCCGGGAATCACCGATTATATGCAGAAAGACTGCCAGATAGTCTATGCTCATCCGAGTTGGAAGGGCCGGAATCTGCGCAACATAACCAGGACCTGGTACCAGCGTCAGATCACCATTCCCGCCGAATGGATCGATCGGCGTATCACTATCCACTCGGAGTACCTGAACTCCTATGCGACCGTCTTCGTGGATGGTCGGAACATAGGCGCTATCGTCTTTCCTGGCGGCGAGCTCGATATCACAGCCGCCTGCAGACCGGGCGGCACATACGTTCTCAGCATGTTAGTCGAGGCCATGCCGCTCAAGGGCGTTATGCTCTCGTATAACGACACCAACGCAGCCAGGAATGTGAAAGGCTCTGTGGCGCGCCGGGGCTTGTGCGGCGATGTGTACCTCATCAGCACGCCTATGGGCGCGCGCTTCGCCGATGTGAAGGTGGACACCTCGGTACGCAACTGGGAGATTACATTCGAGAGCGCGATGCTGAATCTTTCGGCGGATGAACAGTATGCATTGCGCGCCCAAGTCAGCGAGAATGATAGGAGCGTCCGAGAGTTCACGAGCAAGCCCTTCAAAGGAAGCGAACTTGCGAATGGACGAATCGCATTTACCGAGAAATGGAAGCCCGAGAGACTTTGGGACATCCATACGCCTCAGAACACATACCAACTCAATCTCTCTCTGCTTGAGGCAGGCGGCAAGGTGTTGGATGTAAGCGAGCCGGTGCGGTTTGGGTTTCGTGAGTTCTGGATAGACGGCCGGGATTTCTTCCTGAACGGCAGCCGCATCTTTCTTTCCTGCGTGCCGCTGGACAATGCCCAGCTCGGAGCCGCAATGGCCACCTACGAGGCCGCCCTCGAAAGTATGAATCGACTCCAGAGCTTTGGAATCAACTTCGTCTATACCCATAACTACGGCTGCGAGCCGGGCTCACACCTGAGCTTCGAAGAAATC
>JAOUFU010000721.1 GCA_029858035.1 Phycisphaerae bacterium | reverse complement strand
TCCTATAATCTGACGTTTGTGGAGCTGTTTCATCGTGCTTTCCCATTATGTTCTAACAAGTGGCGAAACGGCCTCATTCAACATAATTGACCGAAATCAGTGGGATGCCCAGAGAATAGAGATGGCGCAACAAGCCATGCAGCGCGGCCTGGTCAAAGGTTCCCATCAGGATCGTGACCGGCAGATTATCTTCATCGCTTTCGGTTGAAACAGTCATCTCTCTAGGCCACTCCGACCAATTCTGGCCGAAATGCCCAGGCACTTTGATTTGGTAGGTTGCCGGTCGATCCAGAGTAAGCTTATGTTTGCCTTTCTTCATCATTAGTGATTGCCTTTTTCACTAGTAGCATAAACTCAAGTTGGCTATAGTGACATACCCCGAACGTGCTAATCAGGAGGTTGTTTTCACGCCGGGAATATTTAGTCTCAACTTGAAACTACAATGAGTGCTCAAAAATTTAGAATACAGCGCCATCCAAAAGCATTATCAATGACGGTATAGGGTGTGTTTTCCTTTTCATAGAGCAAATTTTCTCCATCTAACATCCGGTTTTTTGATTTAAGTGGTTACCTTACGATAAACCGATATGACCAAATTACTGCCCAAATAGGTTAAGACAACCAGCATAAGATATTTCACCAAAGCGGGTAAGTTCAGATTCAACAACATTGTGCCGAAGACACCGATAACGATGACATGGATGATATATACACCGTAAGAATTCCGGTTCAGTTCACCCCAGATTCTTCCGGTTTTATTTGCATAGCGCCAGAAGGATTCAATCATCACATACACCAAACAGAGTAATGATAGGTAAAAACTAAGCCACCAAATAAGCCTATCCACAAGCGGAGAAATCAAAAAGCCTTCTGGCACAAAAAAGGGAATCAGCCGTGCGAAGATGTGGATAGTGATCGGAATCCAGGCAATCGAATTTACAATGGTATACAACGTTTTGCTTTGGGGTATTTCCGCAAATACGTTCTGCCGAAAACATAACGCACCTAGCAAGAAAGCCATGAAGTACAGGAGCAGTCTTTCATTTTCGAAATCGATCATTGGGGTCAGTGTCCAACTCCGAAAACCGAGAATGCCACCTATGCTAACGCTAGATACAAATCCAATGATGAAGGTCCCGATAATAGCGCCCGTTAGTGAAATGTTTGGGATCCTGATGTTTGCTTTTGATACAAGCAGATAGAGTATATTGAAGGTAAACAGCACAGGCAGGAACCATAACCAGTTTTGGCTGTTCGGGTTGGTTATGTGAAAGTAGGTAGTCCAATTCTCTTGAGGTAAACCTCGAGAGTATAGGAATATGACTTTGTAGAGGGGGATCAAGGTAAACACGGCGATCACCCAGGGAATTATCAGCCGTTTGAATTTCTCTTTGAGAAATTCAAATCCAGTCTTGTTTTTCAAGGAGGCCGGAGCCAGATAACCTGAAATAAGGAATATGGTGGGCATCACGATAATATCGATTACGATACCTACGATGCCAACCCAAGATATGGTAAGTGGATCATCCACAATCCAGAACCAACCCCACAGACCGGCACCTTCATAAACGCCTCCCACATGGTATAAGACCACTAAGAGGATCATGATGGTTCTGAGGTTATCCATCCAGTGAATCCGCTTCCTTTTTGTCGAGTTTGTCTTTCTAATTGCGATCATATATGTTCCTTGTATAAATCGGCGTCAGTGGTGATTTCCAATAAATTGTGATTTGTTTTCTTTGGTGGTTGTTTTTTTCATCAGGCATAAGAATATTCCTCTTATCGTTTGTAAAAGAATGAGGCGCCAACCTGCCTTACTTTAATAATTAACTCTTGCGGTTTTAGCATACACGCCAGTCGGTATTAGTGTCATACCCCGAAAGTGTTATTCAAGAGGGTTAATTTAGAATCGAGGTGTGAAAAAAATACGAGCCAACAAATAACGGCCCGTATTTTGAAGCAGGTGGTTTAATGGAAGGCGTCGTATAGCCTTCTCTAGTGGGTGACCGTTATGGCTTTCGACTATTCATGGAATTCGGAAAGGAAAACTATCGTATTGCGCTGGCGTGAGGTTGAGGAAGTTGTTCGTAAAAAGATTTAAACCGAGCCTG
>JAOUFU010000720.1 GCA_029858035.1 Phycisphaerae bacterium | reverse complement strand
AATCAGGACAAACTCGCCCGGCAGTTGATCAAAGAGGGTGTTGTTTTTTCTGAAATGCCCAATGGTAAGGTCAACCAGATTGAACTTGTCGCCAAATTAATAAATAAAGGAAAGACACTGATCGATGGCATCGCTTATATGCACGATAAGATCGACGGGTCATTATCATTGCTCCTGCTTGGTAAAGAGGGTATTTACGCAGCACGGGATAAACTTGGTCGAAGTCCTTTGGTGTTAGCGGTTCGAAAAGGTGACCGGATAGTCGTTTCGGAAACGTGTTCTTATAAGAATCTTGGATTCAAGACCCAGAAATTTCTTGGTCCGGGTGAGATAATTTCAATTAGCGAAGGCAAAGTCAGGCAGCTGAAAAAACCGGGTAAAGTCATGCAGCTGTGTACTTTTCTTTACGTGTATGCCGGCTTTCCCGCATCCGAGTATGAGGGAAAGAATGTTGAGGAGTTCAGGGAGTGCTCAGGGAGAATAATCGCGCGACGGGATAGGGTGAAGGTCGACCTGGTCGCCGGTGTGGCGGATTCGGGTACGGCATATGCCCACGGTTATGCTCATGAGTCCGGCGTACCGGTTCGCATACCTTTGCTCAAGTACACGCCGGGCTGGGCAAGGAGTTATATGCCGCCGTCTCAGAAGACCAGGGACCGCGTGGCGTTGATGAAGCAGATCACGGTCGATGCTCTGATAAAGGATCAGCGTATGGTGATAACCGAGGATTCTATAGTGCGTGGCACCCAGCTTAAGAACTTCCTGCTCGTCAAACTATGGGCTGCCGGCGCAAAGGAGATCCATATTAGACCCGCCTGCCCGGCGCTCTTATACCCGTGCAAATTCCTTTATTCAACGAGAAAGCTCGATGAATTGTTTGCCCGAAGAGTACTCAAACGGATGTTCGGCAAGCATATCAAGGAAATGGCACCATACCTTGATCCAGAGTCAAAGCCATATAAGAAAATGTTGAAACTCATGGAAAAAGATCTTAAAGTAAATTCCTTGCGCTACCAGCGATTAGAAGATATGCTGGCCGCGACTGATCTGCCAGCCAAGCGATTATGTACTTATTGTTGGACCGGCAAGGAGATCAGCGAACAATAGAGTTTGCTTTTCGACTCCACTCCTTGACATCATTGGTAAATTATTTATGATTAGTCATTATGACTGAGATATCAATCGGGTTTTTCTACCTGTTTTCTATCAACTTGAATTCTGATAATGGTGTATTCAGCGCTCAGGTCGATTATTCCGGCGGCACTAATTGTGTGGTTCAGCAAATAACAATGTACAGAGACAGAATGAGTCTGTACACGATAGAAAGCCCTAAAGCACACACTTTTTATATCAGCGATACGGGTACGGTCTTTGCCTTGAGTGATCAGCAGCTCTATTTTTACGATCAACAGGGAAATGTGAAGACCCTCCAGGACCTGACTTTTCCCAATGGATTTGGGTTCTCATTGGACAATCATAATTTCTTTGCTTCCGACAGAAATACGCTCAATGTCTATTCCAGAAGCGGTGAGCTGATATATGAATTGAATCCTTGTCGTTTATTTATAGGTTTTGAGCAAGGTAAGTACATTGCGACGGTTTCCAACGACACTCTCTTTTTCTATGAAGACGGTGTCGAAGTTGCGACAAGATATCTATCAACACCTTATATCAGACGCCTGTATATTTCAGATGACAAAAGATGTGTCATCGTAGAAAAGCCAAACGCCTCTGAGGCCATTGAATTTCCGGTAGGAACAGGGCAGGAAAAGTGATCTTCATATACCTCATTGCAATTGGTTGGCCGCTTGCTCCGATGGATTCCCTGCAACCGCTTGGTAATAACTGGGGTGAATACCAGGATTATGGTGGTTGGCCATATATGCATCCTGGTATTGACGTCATGGGTATTACTATTGAACGCCCGGTTTATGCAGTACAGGATGGCTTTGTAAAAGCATGGCTTACGACATCGGGTGACTGGCACTGGCGTCTGGCGCTCGCTGATTACGAAACCGTTGATTCAGTGGAGGCCTGGTTATATGCTCACATTGATCCATATCAGTATCACAAGGATCTCGGTGATACAGTCGTTGAGGGTGAACTCATCGG
>JAOUFU010000174.1 GCA_029858035.1 Phycisphaerae bacterium | reverse complement strand
ATTCGAGAAGCTTGTTTATAAAGTCCACATCCAGCGGTACCTGGCCCAGGGGCGTTTCGTAATGCGTTACGCCAGGCACACTCAGCATCTCTTCCATATACGCCGTATGGCTTGGCCCAATCACGATGATTCGACTGTATTTTTTGTCGGCGGTTTTAAGGGCGCGAACTGCAATTTGACCCGAAAATCGATAACCGGCGTGCGGCAAAATCAAGGCGATTACATTGCTTATCGGCTTGGCCTCAGCTTTTTGATAGTAACCGGCTATTTCTTTGCTAAGGGCTTCGGCATCGGTATCATACCATTTGCCGGCAAGTGAAGAAGGCAAAACGATCTTTTTTGGTGACGTCGGTTGTTTCTCTTTGGGCTGGGGCGCCTCGGTTTTTGATTCGGACTTCTGTTTTAGAATAGCATCTTGTCTAATCTTCGCAGCAACCTTACTAAAGTATCTGCTAGTTAGAATCGCCACCACCACAACCAACAGCAAAACGATCACACCGATCACTGCGCCCGCAAAGCTACTCCCAGATTTTTCACTCTGCTTATCCATATTAACCACTCCATTTGCTTTGTTTTGAAACGTCTCGCAAAGGCCTTAATGAGCCGGGATACTTTTTAACTCGAAAGGCCCGCACGAATTTGCGCGGTGCAGCTTTGCTTGCCAGCCACGAAGTACCCGCAATAATCACTGAGCCTGCTGTTATTAGTTTCTGAATGAATTTTCTGCGTGTCATTTCCAAACCCCGTATATTTCTTTATTACAGTCTGGGCATCGCCCATCTTTGAGCCGATTTTGCAAAATGGTATAGCCCTTGCGTTCAATGAGAACATTTTTGCAGTTCGGGCAATATGTATTCTCGCCCTCCTTGCTGCGAACATTTCCAATATAAACGTAGTCCAGCCCTTCGCTGATTGCGATTTCGCGGGCCGTCTCCAGTGTCTGCAGCGAAGTCGACGGAAGATTTTTCATCTTGTACTGAGGGTAAAATCCCGAAAAATGTAAAGGTGTATCGCTGCCAAGATTCGCTTTGATCCAGTGGGCAAGCTCGCGTATCTGTTCCGGCTTATCATTCAGCGTGGGAATAACCAGGTTCGTAACTTCAACTAGTACACCGCTTGCCTTGGCCAAAACCAGGGCGTTCTGGATGGGCTTCAGTGTTCCCGAACAAATCCGCTGGTAGAGGTCATCAGAAATAAATTTCAAATCAATGTTCGCTGCGTCCACGTATTCCAGCAGCCTCTTCCAAGGCTCTTCGTTAATGTAACCTGCGGTCACGAGCACGTTACGTATTCCCTTGTCCCTGGCAAGTTTTGCAGAATCATAAGTATACTCATAGTAAACGATCGGGTCCGTGTAGGTATATGCGATCGAAGGGCAGTGGTTTTGATTCGCCAATTCCACAAGTTTGCCGGGAGGGCAAAATACCGCCTGGCTCTCTTCCGGATTGGCTTGTGATATCTGCCAGTTCTGGCAATTCAGACAATGAAGATTGCATCCGGCCGTTGCAATTGAAAGAATGCCTGTACCCGGCAGGAAGTGGAAAAGAGGTTTCTTTTCGACAGGATCAATATGAATCGAGCAGGGATATCCATAAACAACGGTTCGCAATACGCCGTCGACATTGATTCTCACCCGGCACTCGCCGCTTTGGCCGGGTTTTATTAAGCACATTTTCGGACATAGTTCACACTGAATTGTCAACTTAAACCTCACTTAATGGGCATTTCAAGAGGTTATTGGAATAGCCATTCATACGTTGTTACGCTATACTCTGGTCTGCAAAGCAATAGTGGCAGAAAACACACCTATAATTATACTAAATTCCTTATAAATTTTGTAGCCAGGAAACACTGGTTGTCAAATTGAGGAGGCCTCCTATTGGTTTGCCACTGCTCATATGATGGTTTGTCATTACCGCGGAAGTGGGGATTCATATTTTGACACGCTCAATTTAAGCCCGGGCCAATCCTAAAATTAAGATTTGCTTCCTGAGGCTTATGGCTTTTCCTGAGTGCCGGTAAGTTGCTGGCTCGGTGTATCTTTGCGGAGATTTTTGCTCAGGACAGTCAAAATGATACAACTCGCCCTAAATTTTCTTGCCATCTTGGCCGTTAGGATGTAAAGTAAAGTGGATTAGGGCAGGTAGCTCAGTTGGTAGAGCAACGGACTGAAAATCCGTGTGTCGGCGGTTCAAATCCGCCCCTGCCCATTTATTTTTTTCCATTCCAAGTGCTGCCAAACAGGAACTTTCAGTGGCTAACTCTCCATTATTTAAGCAATTACGGCTGTTTTGGTTTTCCCGGGAATTTGCCGGCTCATTTGGTGGATTAAACCTGGTGATATGAAAGACATCACTGAGCATTTTTTGCCTCCAAAATTGGTCCGCCACGGGCGTATCTGCGAGTTTGTTTGGCCGGGAACCGAAAACGCGGTTTTTTGTTCAGGTGGAAATGGCGGTTCTGAGGATATCTTGGGCATAAATACCTATGGCATAAATTGCGCAGATTAACATGATTGAGAAATGGAATTTTTTAAATTTTAAAAATGGGGGGAAATCGCGGTTTTTTTTGGTTCTTCTCTGGGGGATGTTCGGTTTTAGTCTAAAAACAAAGGTTGAATGGCAGCATGGGAGGTCTGGGTAAAAGGGGCAAGAAAAAAATGGTGCAAAAACATGCAGAAATGTATCGGAAAGTTGACAAAAGTAGTCAAAAAGCGCGCACTTTTTGTGCAAAATGTTGCAGAAATTTGACATTTTTGTATTTTAACATTATGTTAAACTGCGCAGGATAGGAAAGCATACGCAGGGTTCATTGTTTCCTTCGACTACGCTCAGGACAGGCGCAAGAGGAGAGACGACAGAGGACAGAGGGCAGACGATAGACGAAAGATACAAGAAATAAGGCATAAGAGCACAAGAGCATAAGGGATAAGAGCACAAGAGCGTAAGGGATAAGGGATAAGGGCAAATTCGTGAATCGTATCTCGTGAATTGTATCTCGTGAATAGTGAATCGTATATCGACGATTGTAGCCTTCGGCTGTGGTTTTTTGATTTGACGGGAATTAGAAATTGGGGTAATTTGGGGGCAGCAAAAAGAGAAGGCATCGGGGGCGTTATCTCGATACCAGATTCTCGATGCTGGATTAGCGAATTATTATATGGGATACTGGGTCCCTACCCCAGCACCCCCAATCAGGTAGGGGCAAGCTACAACATACAGGGATTCGGATTTGGGCAAGCAGCACGGAAAAGTCGGCAATGACTATTCGAACTCGCTCGATGCGCCACAGACTTAACAAAGGTACGATAATCTTCTCAACGATGCGAGGCACTGTCCATCCATTTTATAAGGCGAGCTTCTTCCTTGAATTCCTGCTCTCGGATTTGCTCCATTGACTTCGGATTGGGATTGGCAGTGATGTCCTCCAATTTTACTCCCGAGAAGCCCACTTTTCCACTGGGATCAGAACAACTGAATCTAAGCCATACTGTGATTGTATTGGCATCTGCTGGCAGGTTGATATGGGAACTCTGTGGAGCAGCGTTATCGCCACTGAATACAATTGAAAAGTCTCCTTTTGTGGTATTGCTGTGGTTATAGGATGCAATCCTTCCTGCCTGAAGACCACTTGTGCTATCCGGCAGAGCCACTAAACCTGTCAATTGCCGGGCTGTCAGGTCCTTTCCATCCGGGCCGTTATGCGTAGCGCATAGCGACAACGACCAATCCCCATTCACAGAATCCATCGCAAGAGTGCTTAAGCAGGCAGTAAGTCTGTAGGTATGCCCCGGAGTCAGGCCGAGGAATTTCCTGTATACTCCATGAACAACACCCTTTGGCGGTGCCTTTATGACCTGGAAGAAAGGTTTGGTTGAAAGAACCTTCGCAGGATTATAAAAACGTAAGCCGGTAAATTTTATGCCCTCCTCAAAAGATAAGGATTCCGATTTTGGAGCTGTGCTCCATGTTGTCCAATTTGGCGCAACACCTTTGGCAAACGGAATCCCGTATGTTTCCTCCAGACAATGACCTCGAAGGTGAATAGCACCGGCATTAGATGGTATATCATCGCTAAAGCCTATCACCAAAACATTAAAGTCATCGATGTTCACCGGAATTTGCTTTCTATCTATGACGAAGCTGGTAGATGGACCGCCGACACGCTTATAAAAGCAATGGTCGAAGTCCGTCCAGTAGCACTGAACCAGAATAAAGTCATATACCTCCTCCGGATTCACCCATTGTATTAAGACTTTGTCGGCCGTCTTATCGTATGAACAGGTTAAAAACAAAGGTGGTGGTGGAATGCCTAAGCCAGTTTCTGTACCAGCGAGCGTATAAGCATCAATTCCGGCGCCCAGTATCAGCGTTCCTTTTGACGCGGTGGCCTGATAACCACCCACCCACAATATGTGCTCTTTGGAGCTTTTCCGCCGATAAGCCGCATGAGATGCATTAATGGCATCAGCCAGACGCCTTGCAACAGATTCAGCTAATTCGCCAACCGACGTTTCAATCACCACATATCTCTGATTCCTGTTTCGCGTTCTTGCCAACACCAGTGAACCGCCTGATGCCACCCCTTTGAAAGTCAGTTCGTACTCCGCTACCTTGCTGGCAGAAGCTACCCCATCTTGGACAATCAAAATTGTAGCGACGACAAGCGTCGCCCTCACCAAAAACTTTTTACACTTCATAGCATAACTCCTAGAATTAAAGAATAGACCTACATTAATTCGGATGACCTGGATGATCGCCATCTTCCCCAAGACATGCTTCCCCTATTCCCGGGCGACCAAGCGGACGACAGGGACATTCCTCTAAATCCTCCTTCCGCCATGTTACTTGTGGGGTTGCTGACGTGTCTACACAGTCAAATGTCACGCGCCTCCAGCAAAAATAACCGTCACAGCCTTCACCATCCGAGTCAACACCTCTTTTGTCATTGCAGTTGAATATGTCTGTTTTAAGAAACTGTTCACCGTTGGCTGTTATTTTGTACTCGAAGACGTTTTTCCCTCCTATCCATACGCATCTACCTACTTCGGTAGAATTGTACCAATATTGATACCTACAATTCCCTGAGCTATTGTTGCACGTTATTTTTAATGTATTGCCGCAATCATCAGGTGAATCAGGCGCTTCATCCTCGCAATCGCCACAGCCAATCAACAAGCTACACGGGCAACCGAAACCGGGCACCCAGCTATCCCAATATCCACTTGAAGGTGTTTTAACGACAATGTTATCTCCCATATCCGAATCGCCGCATTGGGCCTTGATAACGTACTCTCCTGGTTCAGTGAGTCCCGAAAGTGTTGTTGTCGCCGAGCCCGAGGGAGGATTCAACGATGCATTAGAACCATTCGGCTCGCTTTCAATTGACCAATGTGGTTCACCTGAGGGAAATGATGCAAACGCAGGATAAGGTTTTGCTTCCAGAGAAACTGAATCATCCGGACAGAAGAACAAAGGTCCATCGTTTGTAGACCCCTGCTTTACAATCTTGTCGACCTCGACGACGTAAACTATGCAGGAGTCATAAGTATCGGACATCACTTCCTCATCGTCTTCGACATATAAGTATACACCATAGTAACCCGCGGTATTGAAAACGTGGTTTGGTTCTTCTCCATCCTCGTGCCAATTTGAATCCTCAGAATAGTTCCAGTAATAGACTTCTACAGAATTACCCTCCTCATCCTGATCGTATGAAGTAGATCCATCGAACTCTACCTCGCATCCTACGCAGACCGTCAGTGAATAAGGATTACTAATTTCAGCTATGGGAGGTTGTTCGCAAGCATTGGACCTGCTGACAAAAAGGAAACAGCAAGCTAAAATGAAGACAGCAGTCAACAAACGTCTATTCATCTTTCTTCTCCTTTATTGGGTGGTGGAGGCGGAGGTTTGAGCAGGCCAAGAGCATCTCGTCCCTGATGTTGATACCTGTTGGACTTGAGCCTGTTTCGAGCGGCCGGCGCTGCCGGGCAGTGCGGATAGTTCTCAAGAACCGCCTCGTAGGCATCTCTTATAATAATATCAGCTTCAGACTTCGGAATAACGCCAATATTTCTCAAGTATTCACAAGTACGGCCAATTTGCGCCTGAGCGGACCATGCGTACTTATAATCTGGCCAATCACTGACTATTTTTTGATAATACTCTAAGGCTTGTTCATACTCAACCAGTCGACGATAGCAAACAGCCGATAGAAGGTAAGCCTCTGCCATAGTACCAGATGTGGGCAATTCCTGTATGATTCTTTCCCATACAGCTATTGCTTTTTGGAAATTGGCTTTGGCTTCAGAAGCATGGCCCTGCTTTTCACATTGAAAAGCCATGTTATAATATTGTTCACCAACTGCAAACACCGCTGCGGGCAAATCCGGATGGTCGTTGAAATCGGCAATTATCTTATTGACTACGTCATTAGCGTCGTCATCTTCGCCACGGTGGATGTGGACTCGGGCGATTCCCGACCAGGCCAGCACTTCCTCGGTGGAGCCGGGTCGATTGTCGATGGTGTATTGATAGCACTCGGCGGCCCGGTCGTTTTGACTCGCATCGAGATAATCGTTGCCCAGCCAGTAGAACGCCTTCGGCAGGTCGGGGTGCTCGACATATTTCGTCAGCAGCGTCTGCACACCCGCCTCGGCCGCGGTGTAATTGCCCGTTTTGATATCGATGTTGACAATCCCCCGCTGTGCCCGCATCGCCTGAGTGCTATCCGGATATGTGGCCAGCAGGTTTTCATAGAGCCTTCTCGCAGGTTCATAAGCTCCGAGATCCCGCCGGCATTCGTCGGCCACCTCCGCCGCCGCACGAGCAACATCGGCGCGCCCGGCGAACTTCGCAAACAAATCGTCAATCGCAGCGATTGTATTAGGATCGTCCTTTAGCTTCACCATCGAACGAATCAGCCCCTTCTGAGCGCCCATTGCATATTCGCTGGCGATGGAGTTATCCACAACATGCCTGTACCAATTGATTGCCTTATCGTATTGCCCGGCCTTGTAATAATCGTTGCCCAGCCACTGCATCGCCTGCGGCAAATACTCATGGTCGGGATACTCCGCTTTCAGCGTCTCGATACCGCTCTCGGCCGCGGCGTAGTTTCCAAGCTTGATATCGACGAATACAATCCCCCTCTGTGCCCACATCGCTTCTTCGCTCTGGCCATAATTGCTCAGCAGCCCCTGATACAGTCTCCTGGCCGCACCGTAAGCCGAAAGACTCCGCCGACACTGATCCCCCAACTCCAACGCCGCCCGCGCAACATCTTCACCACGAGCAATCTTCGCGAACAGATCGTCAACGGCGGCATCCGTGGCGGGGCCGTCTTTGAGCTTAACGTTGGAAAGGATCAGCCCTTTTTGGGCCCCTAATGCGTGTTGGCTCTGTGGGCTGTTATCAACTACGTGTTTATAGCACCTTGCGGCTTTATCGTATTGTTTGGCCTTGTAGTAGTCGTTTCCGAGCCACTGCATCGCCTGCGGCAGTTCGTTATGATCCGGATACTTAGCCAGCATCGTATCGATTCCGGCCTCGGCGCCGGCGTAATTGCCCGTCTCGATATCTATGAGCACTATCCCTCGCTGGGCCCACATCGCATGTGTACTCCTGGGCTTATTAGTGAGAACGTATTCGTAAAGTTCACGAGCCTTATCCCGTTGCCCTCTCCTGTCATACTCCCGCCCCAGCGTCTGAGCCACCTCCGCAACGTGCTCATCGGCGGCGAACCGCCCGAGCATATTCTGCACCACCGTCCACGCCCCGGCCTCATCGTCCAGAGCCACCTTGCAATAGACCAGCCCCCGGTAGGAGAATATCGCCCGCGGCTTGTCCGAGAAGTTTTCCACAACGCACTGATAGAGCTCGGCCGCCTTGGCGTATCTCTTTTGCTTGCGATAGGCATATCCCAACTGGCCTAATGCCTCGGAAGAGCGTTCGTCTTCGGAGTATTCCGCAATCAGACTATCGATTTTCGTTTGAGCAGCCAGTTGATCGCCTAAGCAGATATCGAGGATTGCAAGCCCCATCTTCGACCATATAGCATTATTGCCCGAAGCCGCAGCCTGGAGCATATCCCGGCAGACCTGCCACACCCGCTGGTCATCCCGAGATTTACCGCATTTCTCCACTATTTCATGAACCGCTTGCGGAAGATACTCGCGCTCGGAGAAATCCGCGAGCAGCTTAGCCATAGCCGCCTGCGCCTCTGCTTCGTTGGCGCGCAGGGCATAGAGGGCGGTAAGCTGCTTCTGCGCAGCAAAGGCCTCATCGGAATCCGGATATTCAGTCACAACCTGCAGATAAATCGCCTCGGCCTGCTGGTATTGACCCTGTTCTCGGTACGTTTCCGCCTGTAAAAGAAGTTCTGATGTGCCTGCAAAACACAGACCAGTCGCGGCAGAAAGCAAAAAACCGAACAAAACTGAGGTTATGAGAAGTGTTTTCGTAGACATAGCGCTTATCTCCTATAGATAAAAAATTAATTTTACCGCGTCGCTGTTGTACTTCCGCTGTTGCTGTTCCGCTGTTGTACTTCTACTTAGTTGCTCTTATACTTAGTTTCAATAGCAAATTACAGTATCTTGTTCACGGCGTCAACAGAAAAATAATAAAAAATCAAATCAAATAAAATATCCATCAAAAACGAGCCGCCCTGCACAGCAAAAATGCAGAATCCT
>JAOUFU010000719.1 GCA_029858035.1 Phycisphaerae bacterium | reverse complement strand
TGGCGATTGGTTGCTACTTTTTGCTCAAGACCGTCCTGTGGGATTTCCAAACCGTAGATGAACAGCTTGCTGCAATCGAAGCTGCCCGCGCAATACCCGATGAAGAAAACGCCGCTATAATCTACAACCAATTACTGGAAAATTACGATGAGAGCTTACTTTCGCCTGACTTCATGGATGATGACCTCGATTACCTGACCTTACGTGAACCCTGGTTGAGCAAAGATTATCCTGAACTCGCAGAGTGGCTCAAAGACCGGCAGGACATAATATCTACACTTCTCCAGGCCTCTAAAAAAGAAAAATGCCGATTTCCAATATTCACCAATCTTCAGGAAATGATAGTACAGATGGACATGGTACATGCAATGCGCATATGGGCTCGTTTGCTCGTCCGCGCAGCCAATAATGATATCGCAGAAGGTCGAATCGACGCCTTCATTCAAAAATACCACTGCCTTATTCAAATGGCAAATCATCTGTGTCAGCAACCGTCGATGATCAACTATCTGGTTGGTTTTGCTGTTGAGGCTCTTGCCATGGAAAGGATGAAAACTTTTATTTTAGAAGGCGACGTTTCAGAAAAAAATCTAAAGACCATTGAGTCAGCCATTCCACAGACAAAAGACAATTGGGCCGAAGTTTCACCGAAGATTATGGAATTCGAAACGCTGTTCGAAAAAAAACATGCCGGTTTTTTCTACCGTTTAAAACGCTTGTGGCGAGACTTTTCAGAAGAAGACAGTTTTGATCGCTTCCACGAAATTTATCTGCGACTAATTGCTAACCACTGTGGAAGTCGAATCCTTATTGCTCTAAGGCGCTACAAGAACAAAAACGGCCGGTGGCCGGAAACTCTCGATGGTATCAAAAACCTTGTCCCCGAAGAAATCCTTGTTGACCCGATGAACGGCGGTTCCTTTGCTTACAAGTTGACCGAGGAAAATTTCACCCTCTACAGCAAAGGCAAAAATAATATTGACGAAGACGGTAAATACAAGCGAAGATATGGCGAAACATCAGAGGGAGATGACTGGCCAATCTGGCCGACAAGTAGTCGCAAAACCAAAAACGAGAAAGCTGATGCCCTACAATCAAATGCGGAAAAAGACGGAGTAAAATAATGGCCGAGCAAGACAAGAAAATAAGTAGTAAGCTGAGAAAGATTGACCGTGTCCTAAAGTGGATCGACTTGGGCCTCCTTATTTTTCTGCTAATCGCAGCTCTTTTCTTTCGGGCGCCATGGAAGGTAATCGCGCTTTTGCTTATCATTATTGCGGTTTGTACGGTTCTGCCAAAACCTTACAGAAAATGGTTCTGGCTCTCCGTTGCCGCTATCGTCTTAATGCTGATTATCTGGATATTTCTGCCCGATGACAATGAAGGCTGGCGGCCGTATACATTCGTCGAGGAATTAGCCGCTCTCGAAGCCAAATATGCAATCCCAGATTCAGAAAACGCCGCTACAATCTACAACAATCTTCTTGAAGGCTACGATTTCGATACAATGCTTGCCGATTTTTTGGACCCCAATCTCGAGAATTTAACCCGCTGTGAACCGTGGTCAAGCGAAAACTATCCTGAACTTGCTAAATGGCTTGAAGAACGTAAATACATTATTGAGAAGCTTCTCGAAGCCTCAAAATTTGAAAAATGTCGATTCCCAATAGTTACCGAGCCTTGGAGTTTAAGTCAATCGACGCATCAGGCTACAAAGCGTCTTTGGGCGAAGCTGCTTATCCGAGCAGCAAATAATGACCTCGCCGATGGACGGATAAACGAAGCCATTGAGAAAAACCTCGCCATATTCCAAATGGCAAAACACCAATATCAACATCCAATGGCTACAGATTTATTAGTTGCTTTGGCCATTGAAGCCTTTGCAACCAAACAGTGCAACAAATTCGTTGTTAATGACAATGCCGAAGAAGAACATCTAAACATTTTCGAAAAAGCTGTGGCGGATATTAAACATGGTTGGGATTCTGACATAACCAGGATCCTTGAATGTGAAAAGCTAATGGCGAAGAATATGATGTGTGGAATGGCTTACGAAATACATTCTGATGGCAGAACAAGATTTAGTCGTGACCCGGCAGCCGCAATGAGGTCTG
>JAOUFU010000718.1 GCA_029858035.1 Phycisphaerae bacterium | reverse complement strand
TCCCCATTCATTAAAAGCTCAAATATTTGTTTGACTAATTTAATGTCAGGTGTTTTAATCTTGAAAGTTGGCAAGATGAATGGAATGAAAGTAATCACTGCCGATGCCTTCACCCTTGGAGAAGTTGACGGAGCTCATGCAGACACAGCTACTTGGCAAATAACCCATTTGGATGTGGAATTAACTAAAGAGGCTACGAAGGAACTTGGATTCCAAAAGCCTATGTTTGGGTCTTTAACAGTGTGTTTGCCTATTACTGCAGTTAAGCAAGTCGGTGATATAATAACCCTCAACCAGTCCCTTCTGGAATTCAAAAGCCTAAAAGAATGCAAAGCTGAGTAAAAACCAAAACTTAGCCTTCCTTTTTTATTTAGATATACTGTCATATCGAGAATTTTAATCGTTGGTTCAAAATGCTTCGATGGCTATTTGCTGACAAAACTCTACGGCTATTTTACTGAAAAATTTAGTTGCCAAGTTGTGCCTTGAGAATCCTCAGCATCTTTCTATGCTGAATCATGCGACGATGCTTATAGTTGGGCACTACTCGATACATGCTCCCATGTGTGTTTTTGTAAAGCTTTTTCCCTTTATGTTTCAATTTAGGTTTTTTCATTTTGCTAAATTCTCCCTAATATCGATATTAAGCAAATCATAATTATTTAGACGTATTGGCATATCTTGAGAATAATCCGATCATTCTCAGATAATATTCGTTTGATAATTAGAGACAAAACCTTAAGCTTTAAAATTCTATTCAAAGAGTGTTACTGTCAGGGCACAGTCACAAACGCTTAAGAATTAAGGATCCAACTTTATTAATTGAAAACTTTTTTCAGGAAAGATATTTATGGAAACATATTCGACGCATTTGAAGATGCAAAACGAAATCATGGATAAACTTGTGGCGGTGAAAGCTACTTCAGAAGAAAGAGCAGTCACAGTTGAAGAAGCTCGATTAGAATTGCAAGAGCAAAACTGGTTGCCATATGTGGCTGGAGGATTATTTGCAAAAGTAAAGAAAACAAAAAACAATCGATACTATGTGAGAGTCTAATTATCTACCGGCAAATTTAGATATACTGTCATATCTTGAGAAAATTCTGATGACGTTACTGGTATGTACATTTGCTGATTTAACAGTAAAGCGCCTATTCGCTTTATGCTAGTTACGTTTGAAAACCCAATACACCCACATGATGCCGACGATGCCCACCACAATGACTAAGGGGAGAAGGATGGCGAGGTTCTGTAACCAGTCAAAGCTAGATGACCAAAATACGACATGAAGCAATATAAAGACAGCCCAGAAGATAAATGCAAGGATTGACATTACAATTTGAATGAAAAGGTAGCGCCGCTACATTTCCTTGAAGAAGGGAGAACCGTTTGTTCACGCGCATGCGGTTTTAGTTGACCAGACGGGGGATGTCAAAGCGGGGCACTTGCTTGAAGGTAGAGTTTTTGCCGCTGAGATTCACATTGTCGAGTTGGTCGGAGAGAAGGTTGTGCGGAAGAATGATGCTGCGACGGGCTTGTCTCTTTGGGACATCTAGTTCTGTTTACAAGCCAATTGCATCATAGACAACGAGAGCAACCATTTGGCTTCATGAATACAACTCACCAGCCTTCGACTGACACGCCACGTTTGCCTCCGTTTTCTTAACGTTTACCGTTCCATTGGCGCAGCTAAGGCGTTAACAAAAAGTTGACTTACACAAATTCGTATTTAATTCGTGTTATTTTCCCGTCTTTTTGTCGTGTTTCTTCTTTTTTTGCTTGTTCTTTTTTGCTAACGAAGGCATATAAGTTTCCCCTTGAACCTGAGTGTGCACTAGATGAATATGCTGTTGACTCCTATAAAACTTAATGGCTTGGATAAAAAAACGTTACAAAAAAGGCTGGGTTGCAGGTGATTTCCCCAGTTTTTGGCGGGTTGCGGCCGATATCCCCGCTTTCTTTCGATAGTAATATTGCTTTTCGGTGAACCTGCACCTAGCCAGGTTGGCTTTTGTTAATTGGTTGGTGATTTGGTTATGGGGCTTCCGTCGATGTAGGCGCATCGTATTCCGTATTTCCTAGCGCATTTAAGGCAGAGGTTGGGGTCGCAGATAGT
>JAOUFU010000717.1 GCA_029858035.1 Phycisphaerae bacterium | reverse complement strand
ACACTTCTATATTGGGGATTGCTGTCCCGGCCGTTTCTCGAAGAGCCTTGTCCCTTTTTATGTGCCATAGCAAACTGCCTTTCCTGTTAATGCTATACCGAATGTAAAAATCGACAATCCTGTATTATAATAACTGTCAACGGCATTGTCCAGAAAAATTTTTAGGTATATTGCTATAAAATCGATGATTTTACGGCTATTTGGCCTGCAATATGGCCTTGATTGCATCCAAAGGCAGCACACCAACGGTAGCGAGCTTTATTTTGCCTTCAGAATCGATAAAAATGCTACAGGGGATGCCATTGACCTGGTTGTAAGGTGCCGACACACTGCTTACATCTACAGAAATAACCGTGTAATTAAGTTTTCGTTGTTCCACCATGCTTTTGACCCTTTCGGTGGTATTGGGGGGCATTGTGGTTATATAAGATATAGCCAGCATGGCCAGCTTGTCTTCATCGGTGGTCTTTCTTAATTCGATTAGAGACGGCATCTCCATTATGCAGGGCCCACACCAGGTCGCCCAGAAGATAAGCATGACATCTTTGCCGCGATAATCGCTTAACCTGTGCTGTTTGCCGGTAATATCAGTCAAATTAAAGTCCGGCGCCATTTTGCCATACCAGGATTTGAAAGTGGTATCCCAGCCCCTTCTGTACCTGATGACGTCGTTTAAACTTAGGCCCGTTGTTTGTTTTTGCTGCTGAGGATCCGTGTTGTTCTGCTCGGTAGTCTGTTCGGTGTTCTGCTTTTTACATCCCGCCGAGATAACCATCGCAGCAAGTATGACTGCGGCAAAGAGAGCCGCCGGCCAAATGCACGTTTGAGTTCTATCTTTTCCGGACACTTTATTGATCCTCCCGAAAACCTTATTTAACGAGAATAATATACCACAATTGTACTGATAGTTGAAGCTAAAGTTCACATATTTTTCAGCCTCGTCGGCTAATACAAGAAATATCGGACACTTACCGGCTGAACTTATTCCGGTGACGTAATTTCCTACAGCTCAAATAAAACTGCGATTCCACTTAATCGTCTGCCGCTTTTTATCGAGGCGGGTTTCACAACCGGCCCGTATTTGTTGTGCAACCACATTTCCCATTTTGTCCAATTTATTGTTTACTAATCGCCATTTACTCTTTATAATTTGTTTCCGACGTGCCGGATTAATGATACATTGATTCTGGAAGAAGAGAACAATTTGGATGGACGGATCAGGAATAGTCCCATTTATTGTCGTTCTATTTTGCATATTAAGGAGTTAAACAATGAGTTGTAAGAAAATCAGTTTTAGTGAGCCGATAGTTTTGGTCGTTTGTTTTGTCTTGCTGCTGGTAAATGCAGGGGTAGTTTTCGCTGATGTTAAACTGCCGGCCGTAATAGGGGATAATATGGTTCTGCAGCGGGACAGGGCGGCACACATCTGGGGCTGGGCCGAGCCGGGCGAGGAGATTATGGTCAGTGCAAGCTGGAGGACTATGGCGTGGGGAGTTACCGCAAACAAGGATGGCAGATGGTCGTTTGAAATGAGTCCGCCGAATACAGCAGGGCCGCACGAAATGACTGTCAGTAGTAAAAATACGATAACAATTAAAAATATCCTGGTCGGCGAAGTCTGGGTATGCTCAGGCCAATCCAATATGCAGATGTCAGTGAGGTCTTCAGCTAACGCTGAGCAGGAGATTGCCAGCGCCGATTATCCAAAGGTTCGGTTGTTTACGGTCAAGAGGAAGGTCGCGGATGAACCGCAGACCGACTGCGAAGGCAGCTGGACAATGTGCAGCCCGGAGACAGTGCCAGATTTTTCGGCGGTGGGATACTTTTTTGGGCGGGAATTGCATCAGCAGCTCGACGTACCGGTGGGATTGATCCATACGTCCTGGGGCGGGACTCCCGCTGAGTCGTGGACGCGGAGAGGTGCTCTCGAATCGGTGCCGGATTGCGTGCCGATCGTGGAGAGATTCGAGGAAGCAATGGCCAAATATCCGGAGGCAAAAAAGAAATATGACGAGAGTATGATTGCATGGAAAGAGGACGTTAAGAAAGCCAAGGCCGAAGGAAAGAACCCTCCGAGGAGACCGGGTGCGCCTTTCGGGCCGGGAAATCCTCATTCG
>JAOUFU010000173.1 GCA_029858035.1 Phycisphaerae bacterium | reverse complement strand
CTATCTGCGAAATAATGCCTTCAATATCTGGTCTACTCTAATCGCCATTGACGAGAAGAGGATAGAGTAAATTCTCGAGCGGATCCGTGTCTCTTTGTCTCTTTATAAATCACAAATCCTTAATTTGTCCGTGAAACGGCTCTTCAAGCTTGACGCCCGTTTCAGCGTATCCCGGCGTTCGTGATTACTGCTTAACGACTTCTGAACGCGGGAAATTTACATTATCAGTACAACTCTTAACCGCCCTGCCTTGATGTGTTTTCAGGACGGCATTTTTGCCGAAGATGATTCTCATAATTGAGAAAACGGGTGTTGTTCTGCTATGTAATCGAGGTTTTAAACTTGACACGATATTGAACAAGAGGGGGGTGATTTCTATAATATAGAGTAAAGATAACTACATTAGAGGCCGTTTATTAAAGAGTATTTGATTAATTATAACAGAGTTTACTCCTAACGGGCCACTTTGAGTAACCGGAGTCATAAGGTCAGGGAGAACTCATGTGAAAAGTGTATACCGTTGAGGACAGTATGATTTTAGACGGTAATAATTAGCTTGCAGGGAACTGAGCCTTGAAGATGATGAAATGGCTTGTTTAGCTGATTATGTTTGCCAAAGAAACTTTTTAATACTTAACGAGGTTGATTATGGAAAATCCAAAAATCCTGATCGTGGATGATGATGTTGATCATACTAAGTCGATTCAAATCATCTTAGAGAGTAATCATTACAACGTAGTCACGGCTTGCGACAGAAACGAAGGGATGGAGAAAGCCAAACTGGAGAAACCGGATTTGTTCATACTGGATGTCATGATGTCTACGTGGCATGATGGTTTTGAGATGTCCAGGGAATTAAAAAAGGACCCACAGTTCAAAGATATACCCATCTTAATACTGACGGCAGTTAAGGAAAGGACCGGTTTAGGTTTTAAATCCACAGCCGGTGATCCAGAGTGGCTGCCGGTGGATGGATTCCTGGATAAGCCTGTAGAGCCGGAAAATTTGCTGTCCGAGGTGACAAGTATTCTGTCAGGGAAGTCCTAACTAATATGACACCTGTGCCGGAAAACAATCGGTTGTATAAGAGAGCACACTGGCTAATTACACTTCGGTGGATAGCTATTGTCTGTGTTGTCTTCGGCACATATATCTGCAACAGTATGTTAGCGATAGAATTGCAGGCCACGGCTTTGTACAGTATCGCAATACTGCTTGCCGCGTATAATGTGGTTATGTTGTTACTGTTAAACCGTTTTAATAAAGGTGAGAAAGAGGTAACGTGCAGAGAGGTAAAAAAAATAATCAATTTTCAAATATCGGCAGACTTGTTGCTGCTTACGGCCCTACTGCATTTCTCGGGCGGGATTGAGAATCCCTTTGTTTTTTACTTCACGTTTCATATGATTATAGCGAGCATTCTGCTTTCGCTTCGAGAGAGCTATCTTCAGGCGACATTCGCTGTTTTACTTTTTGGCCTGCTGGTATTATTCGAATACATGCAAATCATACCCCACTACTGCCTGAGAGGTTTTGTTTCCCATTGTCTGCACAGGGACGGTCCTTATCTTGTCGGTACTTTCTTTGTTTTTGCAACGGCTCTTTATTTGGCAGTATATATGACCAGCTACATAGCTGTCAGGCTCAGGCGTGCCGAGCAGGCCTACAAGCAAGCGAATTTAATGCTTGAAGAGAAAGACCGCATAAAGGACGAATATGTTTTGCGCGTTACCCACGATATAAAGGGACATCTGGCGACGATACAAAGCTGCCTCAGTGTTATTGTGAACGGGATACTCGGGCCACTTGATGAGCAGCAGACAGACCTTATCAGCCGGGCCCACAAGCGAACAATAACGCTCACCAACTTCGTTAAGAAGCTGCTGGAACTGACACAGATGCGACTAAGCAACAAGCTGGAAATGGAATCATTCTCGCTGAATAATACCGTAGACAGTGTTGTTGAAACGGTTAAAACGAAAGCCGAAGATAAATCGATAACCCTAAAAAGTAATGTCGAGCCATCGGCGGACAGGATATTCGGTAACCAGTTTTCCATTGAAGAAATGCTTACCAATCTTCTTCTCAATTCAATCAAGTACACGCCTGAAAGCGGCACTGTTGAGATTAATGCAACAAGTAACGGAGAAGGCATCCTGGTGGAGGTTGCCGACACGGGTATCGGGATACCGGAAGAGGAACAGAAACAGATATTCGACGAATTCTATCGAGCATCCAATGCAAGAAATATCGAGCGGGACGGTACCGGGCTGGGATTATCAATAGTAAAACACATAATTAACAGACACGGCGGAAAAATTGAGGTCGAAAGCAAGAACGGCTGCGGAACGAAATTCAGATTAACTTTGCTGAAGGAAAAGGGATCGCAGCACGGTTTGATTTCCTCAAAGACGGAGAGCTTGACCTCAGGCTAAAAAGCAAAACGATGAAATTCATACGGGGCACATTTAAATCAGGGATGAATATATTAAGGCAGCTGAACTGGCGAGCAAAGATACTTTTGGTGCTTGTTGCAATCGCAGTTGCCAGCACGGGCGCGATTGTTATCACGGGTCAGCCGGATTTTTGCAATTCCTGTCATATTATGAATCCTTATTTCAGCAGCTGGGAAAAGTCGAGCCATTCCGAAGTGAACTGTCTCGACTGCCATTTACAGCCGGGATTTGCAGGTTATGTAAAGGGCAAGATTAACGGCCTTGCCCAGGCTGTTGACTGCATAGTCGGCAGAGTCGGAACCAAGCCAAATGCCACGGTACAGGACATTTCCTGCCTGAGGTCGGAATGCCACAGCACCGAAGAGCTTGTATCAAAGGACATCGATTACCACGGTATTAAATTCACTCATAAAAACCATGTCGCAAAGGAAGTTGACGGGATAACAATCTCGTGCGGCACGTGCCACAGTCACTTCGAAGGCGATGAACATTTCAATGTGAACAATAATGTATGTTTTACGTGCCATTTTCTCAAGAACAATACAAGTAATAAACGATTAGTTCAGACAAGCTGCAAAAGCTGTCATGAGGTTCCCAACAAGGTCATCGAGCGCGGCCTTGTCAAGATTAACCACAGTGAGTTTGTTTCTTACAGAGCCAGCTGCGAGGATTCATGCCATAAAAAGGAAATCGAAAAGAAAAGCGAAGTATCGGACAGTGTTTGCCTGAACTGCCATAGTTTCGGTAAAGCAGAGGAGGCCAACAGCGTCGAACTACATAAAACACATACCAATCACGAAAAGGTGGAATGCTTTGCATGTCACGGGAAAGTATCACACGGGCAGACACAAGTCTCATCGGTTTCGGCCATGATAGACTGCCGGAACTGTCACAGTGATACCCATCAGGTGCAGAGGACTATTTACACGGCTGACTATCATGTGCAACAGGCAGAGGAAGAAACGGAGCGTTCTCTCAGTCCGATGTTTCTTACTCATGTGGATTGCGGCGGGTGTCATATTGAACAGGTGCAAAGAAAGTCCGGAACGTTAGACAGCTTCGGTACAGTAGCCAAAGCAGTACCAAGGGCATGTGATAACTGCCATGAAAAAGGGACCGGAGAACGATATATACCGTTCTGGCAGGGAAAAATCAAGGGGCTGTATGAGCAGGTAAGTCAGAACCTTGACAAACTTGAGGAGGAAGCTAAACTTGAAACCAACGAAACAATAGCACAGAAACTTGATGATAAAGCCAGCCAAGCCCGGTCGATTCTTGATTCAGTATTATCCGACGGGAGCTGGGGTGTTCACAATCTTAAGTACACCGAGGCAATGCTACTTAAGGCAAATAAGATAATAACCGAAGCAAAATAGTGTTAATTATGGGAACTGATACTAAATCCAAATTATATTCAAGAGCGGTATGTGTCGGGATTATCATCATTGCCTTATTAACATTATCAAGTAACCATAACGAGGCCCGGGCATTTCCCGAAAGAGCGCGCCCGTCATCACTGACAGGGCCGTGGGAGCTTATAGTCCAGATGGGCATGGAGGTGCAGAGACTTCATTTTCCCGTGACCGTTTCTGATGAGAACAAGCCGGAGAAACTGGAAACTGTACTTCCGGTTATGGTGACACCAATCAAGATCAGACTCCAGCACTATTTACCGGATTTGACGTGGGAGACTACGGCGGTTAAAGATGCCAAGGGGGGAATCGTTGCAAAGTTAACAGTCAAAGGTGAGAACCTGAAGCAGGACATTTGGCTGAATCCGGAGGATCCTCCCAGACAATCAATATCATCCAGCATTGGGGGTGTCGCAATAAAAAAACTCCATGATCCCAATACGGTCGAAAAACTGTTACACGAGCTGATTGATGCCAATGCCGCCGGGATTGTGTCTATCTGGCCTGAGGATTCCAATTCACCGTTTGAGTACGCGGCCAGGCAGGGAGAAACAATAGAGGTGCCAAAGTCCAAGTATAAAGTGAGGATTTTGGATTACGTGCCACACTATTCGATTGATGCGGAGACAAAAAAAGTGGTTAACATGTCGGAGAAACCGGTTAATCCCGCAATCAAAGTAAGTGTGGACGACGGAGAAAAAGCCCATGAGCAATGGCTTTGGTCGAAGTTTCCATCATCTCCTCATAAGGAGCTGCAGCTTCCGCTGCGTATGAGGTTCAGTGACTTTAACTTAGGCGGGTCAGATGGAAGATACATTCTTGTTGCAGCACCTGGAGCCCAACCTTGGCTTCTTTTTTCTAAAAAAGGAAAAATGCAGGCGAAAAAGGCCGTGCTCGGCCAACCTTATCCATTTTCGAACGAGCATTACTCATTCTTTGTAGAAAAGATATTTGAGAGTGCAGTGATTAAAACCGACTGGAAAAACGACTCAGAAAAGTTGCTGCGACCTGCAGTTATTGCAGCAATAGAGTACGATGATACGGTGCAACAGGCTGTTTTGGAATTCAATAAGCCTTACCATCAGAAGACGAGGTTCGGGACGATGGTGCTTCTTTACAGGCGCCAGATGGGGTCTTCCAAAGCAACTAATTGAACTGGTGCGTAAGACAAGGTCGTGTATGAAACGACTGTGATGAAAACATATAATAATTGGATGGTATGAACATGTTCGAAAAGTTCAGTAGTAAGTTAGTTATTTTGTTGATTAGTGCGTTGGTCTCCAGTGTATCGGCAGTAGAGAAGCCCACATCACTGCAAAAAACGTGCGTTACAGAAGAATGTCACGCGGACTACAGCAAAAAAGCTCACGTACACGGGCCGGTCAGCCTTGGTGACTGCAAGTCTTGCCACCAGCCCGTGGACCCTAATAAACACAGCTGGCAGCTTGTGCGGAAAGGCAGTGATCTCTGCGAGTATTGCCATTTGGAACAGACAGCAAAGAAGGTTGTTCACGAGCCCCTGAAGAAGGGTGATTGTATGCAATGCCATGATCCACACAGCAGTGACAATAAGTTTTTGATTTCCAAGGAAACAGTGGCAGCTCTTTGCCAGGATTGTCACGAGACCGGCAAAGGCCTTAAATTTCCACACGGTCCGGTGGCAGTGGGAGAGTGTACGGTCTGCCACGATTCCCATAGTTCAGATTATAAAAATTTATTGACTATCGATCCCGGCGAGCTTTGTTTTTCGTGCCATGTGGTGACAAAAGACGAGTTGAGCAAATTTGAATTTGTTCACGAGCCGGCAAAGGACCACTGCGTCGGCTGTCATGATCCGCACGGAGCTGATAATTCCAATATGGTTAAATCCGTCGCACCCTTCCTGTGCTATACATGTCACAAGGACATAGAGAAAATAGCCGAAAACTCCGATTACCAGCACAGCGTTGTATCTGATATCGACGGCTGTATGCACTGTCATACTCCACATGCTTCGACGGTAAAATTCCTGCTGAAAAAGGATGCTGCTTCTCTGTGCATGACGTGCCACGATAAGCCCCAGGGGATAAGCAAGAATAAAGTCCTGCCGGCTTTCACCGACGAGATAAAGAACAAGAAATTTCTCCACGGCCCGGTCAAAGATAAAGACTGCAGCGGGTGTCACGTTACGCACGGCAGCCAGTACTTCAGCCTTTTGGCCAAAGATTATCCACCTATATTTTACTCTCCGTTCTCGGAGGACAACTACGCGCTGTGTTTTAGCTGCCATACGAAGGACGTGGTCTGGACGCCTAAAACCGATAAGCTGACCTATTTCAGAAACGGGAACGTCAATCTTCATTTCCTTCACGTTAACAAGGAGCGTCGGGGCAGGACATGCCGGGCCTGTCATGCAACACATGCGAGCAACCAGGCAAAGCACATTCGTGAAAGTGTTCCCTACGGGATATGGGAGCTGCCGGTAGGTTTCACCAAGACCGATACGGGTGGTACGTGTAAATCGGGGTGTCATTTGCCGAAGGCTTATGATAGAAACAATCCCTTGGACTATTCTGGGCCACCGGCGGCGAGCCCTGAGAAAGAAACGCCTGAAAAGACTACGGATGGGGATAAGCAACCCGATGAAAAAGAAGCGTAACATTCTCATAGGTCTGATCCTCATACTTTCAGTAGGGCAATTTGCGCCGTGTTCAGGAGTGTACGGCGGACAACGCAGAATTGGGATCGGAGAAAAGGTGCCGGAGTTTTCAGCCCAAGACGTAACGGGACAGACGTTCGACTACAAGCACGGCGGAGGGAAAGTGCTGATGGTGGTCTTTTTATCAGGGCGGCAAAAGGGCTCAGCCCGGGCGGCGGGAGATATTGAACGGATTATCAGGAAGCTCGATGCGAATTCCAAACGTCTGGACATAGCATTTGCGG
Organism: Phycisphaerae bacterium; assembly: GCA_029858035.1. GTDB lineage: Bacteria > Planctomycetota > Phycisphaerae > Sedimentisphaerales > Anaerobacaceae > CS2-K091. The sequence continues at coordinate 1,921 of JAOUFU010000173.1, read as the reverse complement.
TTGATGATCCTAACACAGGCGCCATTTTTCAAAATAAGGAAAAAGATTCGGGGCCGGGCCTTTACATCCTCCCGGATACGGAATACAAGCTGTGGGGGAAATTCGGCATAATCGTGACTCCGACCGTGATAATCTCCGACACAAACGACACAGTACTATGGGTACAGCCAGGGCATGGTCCCGATTTTGCACCGGTGGTACAGGCCCGTTTGAACCAGGCGATGGGGATTTCTCAGGAGGTCGACCCGAACGAGGCAGGTCAGGTGAAAACCGTAAAGAACACAACGGTTGAGGCCCGCATCAAGAGACATGTTCAAATGGCAAAGTTGCTACAGAAAAAGGGCAAGCTTGAACCTGCTATAAAGGAACTGCGGAGAGCCATGGTCATGGATCCGAATTCCTTAGAAGTATTGTTCGAACTTGGTGAGCTTTTCTGTACAGCCGGGCGGAACCAGGCAGCAGTAGACCTGATTAAAGGGGTAAAGGTCACGAAGCGGTTCGAGAAGGCAAGAGCGCTTTTGATAACAGGCTGGGCGAAACGACAAATGGGTGAGCTTGATACGGCCGAAGAACTTTTACTTGAAACAATTAAGCTGGACTCAAAATCCATTCGCGGCTTTTTTGAATTAGGCAAAATCTATCAAACCAAGGGGGACGTTGAAAAGGCAATGCAAGCATATCGCAGGGCTTTATCGGTGGTTTTTGAGGAGCCGGTTATCAAAGCTGTTTCTCATTAGTAGCAAGCATTGAAGCCGACATTCTCATAAGTGAGAAATGAGGGAATTTTCAAAGACGGAGCCACAAATTATCTTCTTTTTTATATCTTCCGTAACCTCATATCCGACAAAGGCTTAAAGGAATACGGCCTGCAAAGTTTTATTGATAATATCACCAGGGCACGCTGATTGCTGTATAATATATAGGAGGTAGTGGCTGTTTAGGTCAAGACCTCGGCCCAAGCGGCATTGGAATGTGTGGGTAAATAAAGTTAGTACTGAATAAAAGTTAAAAACTGACATTTGAAATTGAGTAACAAGAGGAAACAAAGGTGGAATTCGGAGACATTATTATGAGGTTCAAAATAGTGGTTTGTTTGATCACGTTAATAACATTACTATCATTTGCGGCAGTCGTAAGAGCCGCTCACTCAGACTACGGCTGCAGCGGCTGCCATACTCCACACCGCGCGGAAAGCCTTCCAGGGGTGCCACTGTGGAACGGGAGCGAAACGACAAAGGTGTTTGATGTGTACTCAAGTGACACCTTAGACGCAGTTGTGGGTCAGCCCGAGGGGTCCTCAAAGTTATGTTTGAGCTGTCATGACGGCAGTTTTGCGGTTCTGGCAGGCAGCTTTATGGATTTTGGATCTGACCTGTCCACTTCTCATCCGATTTCGTTTGTGTATGACTCGGCTTTGGCTACAGCAGACGGCAGTCTGAAGGACCCGAGTGAGAACAGTACTCTTGGTGGTACGATCGCAGAGGACTTACTGGATTCTGCAAGTATGGTCCAGTGCAGCAGCTGCCATGATATTCATTCTTCGGGCGTTGGGGAACACTACCTGCGGGGCTATGATTACTTCCATGGCTTCAATGGTGGAGACCTGTGCCGCATGTGCCATATGAAATAAAGGCGAATACTCGAATAGTGGATTTTTTCGCTCAAAATATTTTGTGGTCTTTACAATTGTATTTTGATTGAATTGTAACAGAGCAAATTTTCCGCTCGCAGGAGGGAGCTATAATGAACTTTATTAATAATCAGTTTATTCTTCCCCGGATTATTTCCGTCTACTTATGTTCTGCTTACGATGAAAGAACAATCAGCTCTGCAAGATATTAATGGGTTGATACATGCTTATACTGTCGTCATAATAAGAAAGATTTCCCGAAGACAATTTATCCAAAGAACATTCAAGGCC
>JAOUFU010000715.1 GCA_029858035.1 Phycisphaerae bacterium | reverse complement strand
ATAGTGCCGGTACTAACAGAGGCACTGATATTTACTGAAGCTAAGCTGGTTTCGGTTGAGCATAAAACGCCTGTGGCCACCACGATAATCGCTGCAAAGATACGAATGTTACTCAAACGTTTCATAGTAAATGCCCTCAAATATAATAATGACGATTTTCTTATGTATGCGTTTGCCCGGCTGGCTGCTATGGCAGCCAGGCATCGCCGTACATATAATTGCGCGACAAGCCCTTATGTTACATCAATTTGAAAAAATTTGTTCAAAAAATAATTTTCAAGGTTAGTCCGCATATATCATCCTTCCACCTCTATGGCTTATAGATAAGCGGGGCGTGTGCTGTGCTTTTGCATCGTTTCTGCTGAACAAACACACGGCTTAACGCGTAGCAGATACAGAAGGGTTAGACTATTTTTTTTGCCCCTGCCCCCCACCCTCCTCCAGTTATTTCTCAACGGTAGGGGCTTTTAAGGGATTTATCCGGTATCATCTTTTTTTAAGCGTTACACCAACTCCGCTTCGAACAATGGTCTCCAGATTAGGATTTGTTGTTATCGCCTCCATAAATTTAGGATCAGTCATCCTCGGACTAATGTTGTGCGCAATGACAAGGCCGCCGGGCCGGACCAGGGGTAAAAGCTTATCGAGATAATCGATGTAGCCTTCTTTGTCCGCATCGAGAAAGAGGATATCGATTGTATCTTTCAATTTCTTGATCTCGTCGTGAGCATTGCCTTCGACAAGGGTGATGATATCGGCCAAGCCCGCCCGCTTGAAATTTGCACGGGCTGTTGCGGCTCGCTGGGCGTCGATTTCAAAAGTCGTCAATTTTCCGCCGGTTTTTTGAAGTGCCATGCCGAACCAGATGCCGGAATAACCGGTAGATGTTCCGATCTCAACGACGTTTTTTGCATTCATTGATTCGGCCGTAATGCGCAAAAAACGCCCGTCCTGCGGCGGCACATTCCTGTAGCTTTGAGTTGCGCGTATATCAGCAAGAATACCAAGAATCTTCCTCTCATTATCGTCTTTCGGAACAGAAGGCTTTTCAAGTTCTGAACCACTCTGTTCACCTCCCCTTCCCCTGGATGAACGTTGAGCAAGAGCGTTCGAAAGCAGGATTGCAGAGATTCCAATTATAACGGTGCTTACTACGATGGTCGAGCGTGCGACTTTTTTCATTTTGAGTTCCTCCTACATTTTCAATTTGGTTTCAGTTATTGCTCGTTTCGTCAAGCATACACTTCCAACATTCAAAGAGTGCCGAGAAATAAACAAACTCGACATTCCCAATATTAAGCGCCTGGCTACACAACCAGGCCTTTGAATTCAACAATAATAGCACAATTCTCCCTTAATTGCTATACGGTATTTTCTTCCGCGGCCGGCTGCCTGGCCAAAGAGTCACCATGAACAATCAGGTCCACAACCTTAAGCAGGAGGACCGAGACACATAAGCACATAGTGGCGAAGGAGCCGGGCGGTAACGGCCAGTCGCGGGTCTCGACCCATGCGATCCAGTTTTTTGGGATCTTGCCCATGGAAAGCAGGTGAAGCACGACCATGACCATAAGAAGGTTGGAGAATTTCTGAAGAACCATCCATTTGCGTGTGCCGAGTTTTCGAATGCCGCTCGGAAAGGAATACCTGACTATCACCATGAACAGAGCGAAGGTCAGGATTCCCATGACGAATGTAAACCAGTGGGCCACAAACCAACTGAGGAAATATTTCTCCGAGTAATTCTCCGGGAACTTGTAGGGAAGATAAAAAATAACCAGGAGAAAATGGGGAATCGCCATGAACGCCGCCGTCAATCCCAGAGTTCGGCGGTAGGGCAGCAGCCTGTCGAAGCTCGAGAAAAAACGCGACAGCGGACCGAGCGACAGCGCCAGGCCAAGGCAGTAAACCGACGCTATGGCCGTGCATTTCTCCGTAGTCCACAGAGTAAATGGTTTCCCCCGGACATCGTGGTACCAGATAAAAAAGGCAAAAAAGGCCAAATAGATGAAGCCGGTAATAATCCACTGCAACGTGTTGTTTGAAAAAACATGTCGTGTTTTCGCCGCCTTCATCTTTTGTTTGTTCCTTTTATCAGGTAAACATCCTCAATCGTTC
>JAOUFU010000716.1 GCA_029858035.1 Phycisphaerae bacterium | reverse complement strand
CTGCAGTTTCTACAACGGGATTGGTAACAGTAGATATTTCAGAACACTACACGCTTTTGGGCCAAATCGTAATTCTTCTATTAATTGAACTTGGAGGAATCGGGTATATGACTTTTGGTTCCTTTGTTATTCTTTCGCGTGGAAGAAAGTTATCAGATCTTCGGGCAGGAGTTTCGAAGAGTGTTTTTAGTTTGCCCAAAGAGTTCCGGTTCGACAAATTTATTCGAAGCGTAATTATCTTTACAGTTGTCATAGAGTTAATAGGAGCGGCTGCTCTGTATGCAATCTTTAGTTCTGCCGAGGTCAAACACCCGCTTTTGAATAGTGTGTTTCATAGTGTATCAGCCTTCTGTACCGCTGGCTTTAGCCTCTTCAAAAACAACATGGAATCTTTTTCAGGTAATTTCTGGTTGAACACTGTTATCGGTCTTCTAAGTCTTATAGGCGCGGTGGGTTTTATTGTTCTGGTTGATGTATGGCGAAGGATAAGGGGAAAAATTCATCATATTACGCTTACAAGTAACATCATTTTGAGGATGTCACTTTGTTTGCTTGCCATAGGCACACTCTTATTTTTACTCACTGAGCCGCTGGTGAGATCCTTGGCTCCGGAATCACGAATCATGGTCTCCGTGTTCCAGGCAATGTCCGCTATGACTACTGTTGGATTCAATAGTGTTCCTATTGGGTCGCTGGCCTCATCTTCTCTTTTAATATTGACCTTTCTTATGATTATTGGAGCCTCTCCTTCGGGAACCGGTGGCGGAATAAAGAGTACGAGCTTCACGGCACTTGTTGGGATAGTACGAAGCACATTAAGAGGCGATACAAGAGTTCGTTTTCTTGGCAAAGCAATTCCACAAAGAAGGGTACAAGCTGCAATGGCTAATATTGGATTTTATCTTTTTGTGCTTGTTCTTGGAATTTACGCACTTACACTGACAGAGAGTTCTGCATTTAGGGACATTTTCTTCGAGGCTGCTTCTGCTCTGGGAACTGTCGGTTTAAGCACAGGAATTACGTCAACTCTCTCGGAGCTTGGAAAAATAATAGTCTGCGCTCTTATGTTTGTTGGGCGATTAGGACCTCTTACATTTGCAATAGCTTTATCATCGAAGCCTTTACTGGATGACGACATTGACAATGATATGGCAGTGTAGATTTTATGAAATTTATATATGTTGGGCGAAAATGAGACGATAATTTTAATTCATGCAGATAAACTACAAAAACAAGCGGCTGGAAATGGTCCTAATCGGCGCCAACGCTTTAATGGCGGCGGTGGTCACGGCGTCTTTCGTCCTGCTATTCGGCTTCGATAAGCCCCTGCTGCCGGCGAAGGCCCTGTATGTAGTCCAGATTATCCTGCTTTGTCTGTTCATCGCCGAGAAAATCATTCGGCTGTCCAACGCAGCTTCAAAAACAGAATTCGGGCGGGCAAACTGGTTCGAAATTCCACTTCTGATCGCGCTTGGAATAACCGTCCTCGCCGCCGGGCACTGGTTTGCCCAGACGAAGGAAGGGGCCTCGATGGTCCGTCATTTTGCGGTGGGTATATATCTTGTCTTGCAGGTAGTCGCAAAGCTCTGCAGGACCAGTGTAAATTTGGCAGCCTCGGGCAAAAGCCCAACGCGAACTTTGATTGCAAGTTTTCTGGTCTTGATAATTTGCGGCGCGAGCCTGTTAATCCTGCCCAGAGCATCCGCTTCCGGCAAAGAAAGTCTGAGCTTCGTCGATGCCTTGTTTACGGCTACCAGCGCGACCTGTGTCACCGGCCTTATCGTGAAAGATACCGGCCAGGACTTCAGTCCGATGGGAAAGATAGTCATCCTGTCGCTGATTCAGCTCGGCGGTCTGGGAATAGTGGTATTCGGGGCGGTCTTCGCCCTGCTGCTCGGACAGGCGTTGAGCTTGCGTGAGCGAGTGGCGATGCAGGATTTGCTCAGCGCCCGCACGCTCGGCCGAATAGGCAACATGATCGCTTTTATCTTCATCGGGACATTGCTTATCGAGGCTGTTGGCGCAGTCAGCCTCTTCGGGATGTGGACAGATAATGTTCAGCATCAGTGGTTCTGCAGTATCTTTCACTCGATTAGCGCCTTTTGCAATGCGGGTTTC
>JAOUFU010000713.1 GCA_029858035.1 Phycisphaerae bacterium | reverse complement strand
TTTTTCAACCAGTTTGCTCGCCGCCTTTTTTGACGTTTTAGGATTACTTAGACTGGCGACAAGATTATGATAACTCGTTTCTATGGATGAATTGGGGAGGATTTTGTCCATATCTGGAGCTTCTAAAAGCATGGGGGACGAAAGCAAGCTCTGCAATTTATTTATCTCTAAATCAAGATGGCCAATAACTATTGCCGATGATTCTTTAAGCTTTCCTGCCTGGGATAGTAATAATAGACTTGCCCGTTCCTCCTTCAAAGTATCAAGACGTACTTTATTGTTCATTTTCGCGGGCTCAATAAACGTTTTTTTGATGTAGTCGGCAAGAGCAGACCGAAGACGTGTCCCAGTTGTTCTAAGAAATGAAGGATCAGTGTATCGGTGTGTCAATATCTTAGTTATTGACTCCTCCAACCAGATTTTTCTACTGCGAAATCCGTTTTTGCATGCTTGTCCGTTGGTGTCAAGATGCACGTTACATGCATACTGCCCGTAACGCCCACCATAAATTAACCCAAGTGATTTTCCACATGAGCCACAAAGCGAAATTCCGGTTAGCAGATTAGGAGATTTATCATTAAGATGCTTAGGCCGAACTCCTTGCATAGCCTTAACGCCAGGGAATGATTTTTGCACGTCCTCCCACTGGTCCACAGTGATCACCGCGCACTCCGGAAATTCTTTGGTAACAATATCCTCTTTAGCAGAAGGGATAAGCTGTTTAACACCGGTATCAGGATGTCGGCGAGATCGTTTGCGCCCCCATACTAAAATCCCAGTATACAGGGGCTGTCTCAAAATTGTTCGTACGTGGTTGCCTCGCCAAAATTCCCCCGCAGGTGGAGGAACTGAACCCGGAGCCTTAATATTTCTCTGGTTTAGCTCACGGGCAATATTGGAGCAAGATGAACCCAATGACTGCCGTATATTATAAATCTCCTTCACAATACCAAGACGGTCTGGCTGAGGTTTGTAGATACTGCCAGTGCTTCTTTGGGCGGAGCCAGTATCCGTTGCCTCCATTTGTTGCTCCTGCGAAAAACCATACACTCGGAATCCCGGACTTTTTCCTTGATGAATTCTAGCTACAATGCCTCTCCTTGTATTTTCAGCCAGTTGCTTGGTATAGGATTCATCAATTAATGCATAAATGGCAAGAAACATACGGAAATTGGGGTCGTCAGTTCGAAGATTCTGTTGAACAAAAACCACGGTAATCCCGTGGTATGTCAGGGCGCCTTCATGAACTAATACTTCTTTAAGATTTCGCCCAAACCTGCTTGTACTTTCAACATAAATAATAGAAAAGGGCGAATTGCCAGAGGTGGCGATGTCCATCATACGCTTAAACTGTGTCCGATATGCTGTCGTAGCGCCTGACTTCGCCCGATCGACAAAACAATACTCGTCCATAATTACTACGTCCTCCTCCTTAGCGCTTTTGATACATGCGGGAAGTTGGTCTTCAGCGGACTTTGGATTTTGTTTATTTGAGGAATATCTCCCGTAGAATGCTCCTGTTTTCTTACTATCGGAGAAATTACTGCTGTGTATAAAAGATAGTAGATGTGGAGTGGCTTCGCCATGTGCAATTGCGGTAAAGTTGTTGATGTTGTTCATTTCCCGCCTCCATTCCGGCTTGTGGCGCTGGTATGTTCTACCAAGTTGGAAGCTAGGTAAGCCTCAACATCACATACCCGGTAACGTATCAACCGTCCGATTCGGACGAAGGGTATTCCCAGCGCTCCCGTGCACCTGGATTTTTCTAATGTCCCTGCTTTAATGCCGAGAATTTCAGCTAGTTCAATTGTTGTAATTAGTTCGAATTCCTTATGACGCATGTCATCCTCAATACGCCAGTACTAAAAGAATCCCCATGCCGATGAGGATCTTTACGGCGTACATTAGCGTATTCCGCCGCAAAAGGAATACGCCGCCGCTGTGTCTTTACCTGAGTAGACCCGTCGCGCGAGGTCTATTTACCTGCTATATATATAGAGAATGGATTAAGGACCAGCGGCGATAGGCGTTCGGCCATATTAATCAACGGGATGGCGGTTTCATCAACAACTTTGGAGCCTCTTTCTATAACTTTATATTTGAATAGAAGTTTAGTTGCAG
>JAOUFU010000714.1 GCA_029858035.1 Phycisphaerae bacterium | reverse complement strand
GGCTTTCAAGGTCAGTGCCCCGCCCGAAGTCACCTTGAGAACAGGCAACAAGGGAATCGCCTTCACCGATACCGAATGGTACTTTTGGAATGCGATTACACCCCGACAAATACCGGCCCTCTTTCGGGAAACCCTTTATGAATAAAATATCCTCACTCTTTTATAAAGTTGTTTTTTCCTTAAGACGCTACAGACAAGCTGTTATTCAATACGAACGTATCACTGGGGATTTCGAGAATCATCTTCCAGGAGCCCAGGGCAAGAACGTGTTATGGTTCCTTCTTGACAGTCTACGCCCCGATGTTTTTGAAACCTGGTGGGCCAGAGGTGGAGGAAGACCACTGCATGCTGAGGCTCTGTTTTTTCAAAAGACCTACGCCCAGGGCAGTTGGACTTACCCCTCCGTCTTCTCCTTCTTGAGCGGGCTTTACCCCTTTAACACCGGGACTTCAACGATTAGCAGAGAGAATGGCGTAGCGGTGTCACATATAGGCGACTTTGACCGTAATCTGGTCACCATATTTGATCTGTTGCGAGAGCAAGGCTATAACGTTCTCAGCTACAATGAATATTGGAATGTTACACTCTCCAGAACTGCGCGACAAGGCTTTCCGGGAGACTATTTCGCTGAACGATGGGGGCAGTACAACCCCGGGAAGACACTTCACCGCGTTCCCGACGAAGTGGCAGGTACCATCTTGTCGCGGATAAGAGAAGCTGTTAGCCAGGAAAAGCCCTTTTTTCACTATGCTCGTCTGCTCTTTACCCATTATAAATCGGGCTATGGAGGTCAGTTTACCGACTTCAAAGAGGTAATTGACTTAATATTACGGGGCCGAGAGCAGGAAATCCTGGAAAGAATGGTGCGTAATCTGTTCGCTTTTGAGGACGTGCTCCTGCGCCCCTTGCTAGAAATGTTGCAGAGCGCAGGAGTATTGGAAAACACCGTGATCATCCTGATGTCCGATCACGGTGATACATTGTGGGATGTAGAGCCGGATATGCGACGGGCTTACGAGGCAGGCGAATGGCATACCGGCATTTGGAACCATTGCATCGAGCCTTACCACGCTTTGATGCGAGTCCCTCTACTGGTATGGGGAGTTGGGCCGCGGGGCGTCTGGACAGAACCGTTTTGCTTAATAGACCTGGTGCCTTCCGTCCTTGAATGGATGGAGATACCTTACCGGGCCGACCGCTTCGACGGCATCGCCTTTGGCGAACCGGGGTCTCGTCCCATATACTGTGATTCTTCTAACTATCATAAATTGGGAGGAGTTGCCCTGGTAGAAGGCGATACGAAATACTTCGGTTCGCGTCGTCTGGGGGCGGTTTGCTACGACGACGCGCTGGACAAACCGGAGCGTATCGAAAACCGCTGCCAGGATCCGGAAGCTACCCGCAAAATCCTCGACGTCGTACAACGTCACCAGCGAGTTGAGCAACGACCTCCGCTCCTGAACGAAGAACAAGAGATCCTGGAACAACGCTTGCGTGACCTGGGGTATATTTGAGAGGGGTGTGTTCGAGGTATGGAACAAGGAGTGGCTATTACAAAAGAAAATCGCCAGCCTAGCTCTGACTACTATCGTACCGATCGTTACGACCAGGCGGAGCATTGGGTTTATGATCCTTTCAATCCTTATGGTATCATCTATTATTCCTACGTGAAAGAGGTTATACGTCACTGGCCCTGTGGTGGTCGAAAAGTATTAGACGTTGGCTGCGGTGATGGCTACATAGGCCATGAGATATGGAAAAAAGAAAACCAAACTGTAGAGATCATCGGCGTTGATTACTCTGAGAAAGCCTTGCAACATGCCCGAAGGCTGGCACCTGAACTGAAACTATATTGTCGAGATTTGACAACTCCGAACTGGACTGGGGGATTACCAGGGCCGTTCGATCGGGTCAACTTTATCGAGACAATCGAGCATATAGACCCCAAACAACACAAACAAATTCTACACAGTATACATTCGGTTATGGAGCCAGGCGGCTTGATGATGATTTCCGTACCCAGCCTAAGGTTACCACGAGATCCAAGAACGCATTACAAACATTTTTCCTTAACAGATATCACATCTCAATTAGGGGAAGCCGAATTCAGGGTGGACAAGT
>JAOUFU010000712.1 GCA_029858035.1 Phycisphaerae bacterium | reverse complement strand
CGAACAGTTTGGGATCTATAACGTGGGGTGGGTCTCTTTTCGGCGCGATGAAGCCGGTCTGACGTGTTTGGCCAGGTGGAGAGAGCAGTGCTTGGATTGGTGTTATGCACGGTATGAGGCCGACCGATTTGGCGATCAGAAATATTTGGATCGGTGGCCGGCGATATACTCAAACGTTGCTGTGGTTCAGCATAAGGGCGCGAATCTCGCACCATGGAATGTCTCGAACTATCGTCTCTACCATGATGGGTCCGGGGTTTGGGTGGAGAATGAACCTCTCATTTTTTATCATTTTCACTATCTGAAACAGGTGCATGCATGGGTCTACAATCCCGGTCTTGCCGAGTACAAGACTCCCTTGGGGGGTATTTTACGGAGCCATGTGTATGTGCCGTATATCCGCGCGTTGCAAGATGCCGAGGCGGACATTCAATCTGTGCATTCTTTGACCTGTGATCGCGGCCAAGTTCATCGGCGTGCGTCTGATAAAACGTCAGCCGCGCCGCGCCGATGGACGGTGCCTAGCGTGTATCAATCGGTCTCGGGCATCATCCGGTTTTGGTACCGTGTCGTCGTCGGGGACTATGTGATCGTAAGGCCTGAGTGAGAAGTGACCGGCCATGCCAGGGGAGACGATTCAAGGTGCAGTGAGGACTGGTATTCTTTAACAGGCTGCGGAAACACTCGGTATATGAGAATGACACGGTTGGAATACTTCGAGTGACATCGTGCTGTGAGCAACCACAAGATGCTCAAAAAAGATGTCTGGCAAGGCTGCAGCGAGTGAAGAGGTGAGGCGTACCCTTGGGGTACGTTGAGCCTCTGAACGAAGCGAAAATGCCGCTGGGTGACTTTTTCGGCATCCTGTTAGGGGAGCGCCTGAATGGGAGTCGGTTTTCTCAAGCACATAATTTTGGCGATGCTGCGGCCGTTCAATCTTGGCTTGTATAAGCGTGACTCTGCGAAGGGCGCTATCTTGGCACGGAGTGGAGTGGACGGACTTTTGCAGCATGTGCGATCGATGGGGTTCGTGCCAGCTACAGTCATAGATGTTGGCGCGGCCTACGGTGCGTTTACCCGCCAATGTCGTTCGGTGTTTCCCGCTTCCAGGTTTATTCTGATTGAGCCACTCGTTGAGTATCAACCAGCGTTGAAGAAACTTACAGACGAGATGCCGGCAATACACTGTGTGACTGCTGTCGCAGCGGCTCATGCGGGGGAGGCGGTGCTCAATGTCCATCCAGACTTGGTTGGTTCGTCCCTTCTTTCTGAAGTGGAGAAGAACACTCAAGTCAATGGCGTGCCTAGAGCCGTGCGTGCGATAACCCTTGATGGCTTGATTGAGGAAACGGGGGCGGAGGGACCGTTCTTGCTTAAGGCCGATGTGCAAGGAGCCGAATTAGAAGTGCTTCGGGGTGCGGAAAGAATGCTTGCGGATACCGAGTGTATTCTCTTGGAGATATCCCTATTTCGTTTCTTTGAAGGCGGGCCTGATTTGAGCGATGCCGTGGCTTATATGAAGGCCCGCGGATTTGTGGTCTATGACATTTCCGGTTTCCAATACAGACCATTGGATAATGCGCTAGCACAGGTTGATGTCACGTTTGTGAAGGAGGCCGGTCTGTTCAGGACACAGCAGGGATATGCAACTCCGGAGCAGCGACAGGCTCAGGATCGACGAATTCGCGCTCATATGGAGGAGCTGCTCGCTCGCGCACAATGACTGATTCCGTCGCTCCTTCTATTTCGATTGTAACCCCGTCGTACAACCAGGGCCGGTTTCTGGAGGAAGCGATCTGTTCCGTACTTGCGCAGAGTTATCGGAATGTTGAGTATGTTGTGATTGATGGGGCGTCGACAGATGACAGTGTTGAGGTTGTTAGAAAATATGAGGACCGATTAGCATATTGGGTGAGTGAGCCGGATAAGGGGCAATACGACGCGATTAATAAGGGATTTGCCAGAACCACCGGCGAGATTATGGCGTGGTTGAACAGTGACGATAAATATACGCCATGGGCGTTGGCGGTCGTTGCAGATATTTTTCGAACGTTTCCACATGTTGAGTGGATTACTAGTATCCACCCGATTCGTTGGAATGAACGCGGGCAGGCCGTGCATGTTG
>JAOUFU010000172.1 GCA_029858035.1 Phycisphaerae bacterium | reverse complement strand
TAAGGACAGGAAGGTAAAGGTTATCAACGTAGAGAGTACGCAGCTTACTGTTCGCGCGATAGAAGTAGAAGACAGTTAATAAAAGTCCAAACATATGTATAGCCTGATAAATGTAATCCTGGGTGCAAGCAATTCGACAAGAGCTACCGTAGTGGCACTCTTGCTCATAGTTATCCTTGTAGTAATAGTAGCCTTTCTGCTGTTCTTAAAATTTTTCAGACTGTGGCTGCAGGCCAAATTATCCAGAGCCGACGTCAATTTCTTTGATCTTATCGGGATGTGGCTTCGAAAGGTCGATACGCGAACCATAGTTCTGTGTAAGATAACGGCGGTTCAGGCGGGACTTACGTTGACTACGCAGGATTTGGAAAGCCATTATTTAGCTGGCGGTCAGGTTGCCAACGTTGTACGGGCAATGATTTTAGCAAAAAAGAAGAAGATTGATTTATCCTGGGAGGAAGCCACTACTGCGGATTTAGATGGACGAGATGTATTTAAGGAGGTGCAGAGCCAGGGAGATGCTAACGAAGGATTAGATACTGAGGTGCGTCAATAATGTAGAGAGTACGCAACTTACTGTTCGTGAAATAGAAGTAGAAGACAGTTAATGAAAGGGCAAAACAATGTATAACTTAGCAGATACAATCTTAGCGGTAAGCGACCTTGTAAAAACTTTGGGGATAGCACTTGTTGTCATAATTATCCTTGTAGTCGTAGTACTCTTCCTGCTTTTCCTAAAGTTTTTCAGACTATGGCTGCAGGCGAAGCTGTCGCGGGCCGATGTCAAGTTCTCGGAGCTTATCGGGATGTGGCTGAGAAAGGTGGATACTCGGACGATAGTGATAAGCAAGATAACGGCGGTTCAGGCGGGTCTGAGTCTGACAACGCGTGATTTGGAGAGCCATTATCTGGCCGGCGGCCGGGTCCAAAATGTTGTGCGTGCCCTAATCGCTGCCAACAGGGCCAATATCGATTTGAGCTTGAAAACAGCGACTGCTATTGATTTGGCAGGCCGGGACATCCTCGAAGCGGTCCAAACGAGCGTAAATCCGAGGGTGATAGATTGCCCCGATCCAGCAAAGAGTAAAGGCACTATAGACGCCGTTGCTCAGGATGGTATCCAGTTAAGAGCAAAGGCGCGGGTAACGGTCCGCGCTAATATTGAACGGCTGGTAGGGGGTGCAACTGAAGAAACCGTTATCGCACGTGTCGGTGAGGGAATTGTTACCACGATAGGCAGTGCAATAACCTATAAAAGCGTCCTGGAAAATCCCGATAGTATTTCCAAGTCTGTTTTGGCCAAGGGACTCGATGCAGGGACGGCTTTTGAGATTTTATCCATCGATATTGCCGATGTGGATGTAGGCGAGAATGTCGGAGCCCAGCTTCAAGCGGCGCAGGCCGAGGCCGATATGCGCAGGGCCAAAGCCGAGGCGGAAAAACGGCGTGCAATGGCTGTCGCGAGAGAGCAGGAAATGCGAGCACTCGTTGTTGAAAATGAATCAAAAGTGCCGTTAGCCATGGCCGAGGCTTTCATGAAGGGCAATCTCGGCGTTATGGACTACTATCGAATGAAGAACATCATGGCTGATACCGGAATGCGAGACTCAATCGCGAAGCCGAAAGAAAAAGAATAGTTTCAATGCTTGATACTCGGACTATGATGTTTTTTGTGGGTAAAATATGAATGAGATTTTGGCACAGATAATGTTTTTAGCTCGTCGAAGCAGGGGCACTAAAGACTGGGGAAACATACTTTTTATTGTTTTCCTGGCGATTTTCTGGGCAGGTAGCGCTATCCTCAAATTAAAAGCAAAAAAGGTTGAAGATGAAAAGACGGGGGTGAAGCAGTTGAGGAGTAAGCCTGGAGGTAAACCGGCTGCGGGCACTACAAAAGTAGGACCTTTTCAACAAATTCGACGTGCTATTGAGGCGGAGGTTCAAAAGCAGCGTGAATTGCAACAACAGGCCCAACAGGCACGAAGGAAGATGGTTCGTCCCCAGCCTGCCGTGCGTAAAGTTTCACCTCAACCCGAACGTACTGCGAGGATTCCTGCCCTGGAGCCGGTCAAAGAAACAGGGTTGCCGATTCTCACTGCTCAAGTTGAACCTAAAATCGAAATACTCCCGGAGTTAACTGATAAAACCATTACAAAGGTTTCAGATAAGCGAAGGTCTGTTGCGGGGCAGTTACCTCGGTCCAGATATCTGTCTGGGATTCTGTCGGACTATTCCGATGCCGATGAGCTTAAAAGGGCCATTCTGCATTACGAGATTTTGGGCAGGCCTCTATCTCTACGAGATCCTTCCGGGCATATTATCGGGCTATAGGTATTGCGCAACAGTTTAATAGAACAGCCAGTGTAACGTTTTTTCATGTCTTAGAAGGAGAGGTAGGGTATAAAGACCGTGTCATAATATGTATGCTCACTTTTTTTGCATTGAAGAGTTTGTGGGCAAGTGAGTGGTAGAACACAAATGATAAGAAAGACGATTTTTTTTAGTTTGTACATAATGTTCGCCTTTTCAGGAGGCTCCGCCAAGTCATTGGAAAGAGCAGACATTCCCAGCGAGGCGGTTAGTGACGCAGTGATGGCCAACCAAGACGAGATAGATGCAATGGCGGGATGGTCATCGTTGACTTTTACGGGCGCGATGGGCAGGGTGGACCGGTCGGTGGTTGAGATGGAGTTACGCCGCCAGGATCACAACGTTCTTCGATACGGCGAATCGATCCTGCAAACGCCACTTCGGATCGGTGGACAGACCTTCAAGCGGGGTCTTGGAACTCATGCCAACAGCGAGATTGTTGTGGGTGTTCCATCGGGCGCAAGAATTTTCAAGGCCCTCGTCGGCCTCGACAACAACGAGAATACACGGGCAGGCAGGGGGAGT
Source organism: Phycisphaerae bacterium (assembly GCA_029858035.1). Lineage (GTDB taxonomy): Bacteria > Planctomycetota > Phycisphaerae > Sedimentisphaerales > Anaerobacaceae > CS2-K091. The sequence continues at coordinate 5,930 of JAOUFU010000172.1, read as the reverse complement.
GTTGAATTTATCATAGAGCTCAATGAGAAGGTCATTTTTCATTCGCCTACTCTTCGGTGCGGTGACGATGCGGTGGCGGTGAACGTGGAAGTCCCCAAGGACATAAAAGAACTTGTTCTCAAAGTTGATGCCACGGCAGACGGAACAGGCTGGGACCACGCGGATTGGGCTGAGGCGCGGTTTATTGTGGAAGATGGCGGCTCACTTTGGCTGGACGAACGGCCTTTCTTGCTGCCGGCAATGGATATAGGTCCTCCGTTCTCCTTCATCTACGGAGGCAGGGCGTCGAAGGAGCTTTTGAAGGAGTGGGAACACGGGATTGAAACGAAAAATTACGGAGCGTTCACCCAGCACCACGTGCGGTGGATTGATACGAAGACGAAGCTGCTCGTCAGTGCCGACGTGAAGGTCTACAAGCACTATCCGGCGGTGGATTGGGTACTATACTTCGAGAACCAGGGTGAGCGTGACAGTGGCATCCTTGAAGATATCCAGGCGCTCGATATGGGGCTTGTTCTGAAACAAGATACGATTGTAATACAAGGATTGAGAGGAGATGATTGCAGCGAGAGGTCTTTCCAACCCTTCGTCAAGGAACTTGGCGCCGGCCAGAACTTCCGTATGGTGCCGGCGGGAGGGCGGTCTTCCAACGGGTCATTTCCTTTTTTTAATCTTGAGTACGGGGGACAGGGTCTTCTGACGGCTATCGGGTGGTCGGGCCAGTGGGCGGTGTCGGTCAGCCGTAACGTAACGGGGGACACGCGATTACGCGGTGGTATGGAGAAAACACATCTTTTGCTGCATCCTGGTGAGCGGATAAGGACACCGCGGATTCTTGTTATGGCTTGGCAGGGACAACGGCTTGCCGCCCACAACCGCTTCCGCAGACTGCTGCTGCACCATTATGTGCCGCATATCGAAGGCAAGCCCCTTATCATGCCGATCTTCCTGCAGGGCTACGACCGCTATCGCACTCATCCCGGGTGGGGGAACGAAACGGGTCAAATCCATGCCGCCAAAATCGCAAATGACATCGGTTGTGACTTCCTCTGGCTGGATGCGGCGTGGTTTCCGGGCGATTTTCCCAATGGCGTTGGTAACTGGATGTGCAAGCCGAAGGAGTTCCCAAACGGGCTGGAGCCTGTAAGCAGGGCGTGCCATAATATGGGGCTGAAATTCATTGTCTGGTTTGAGCCCGAGCGTGTCGCGGCGGGCAGCCATATTGCGTGTGAGCGCCCTGAATTCGTCTTCGGCGGTGAGAAGGGGGGGCTGTTCAAGCTGAACGATCCGGCCGCACAGAAGTGGCTGACTGAACTTCTCAGCCGGCGGATAACTGAGTTCGGCATGGACTGGTATCGCAACGATTTCAATATCGACCCGCTGCCTTTCTGGCGGGCCAACGACCCAGCAGACAGGCAGGGGATGACTGAGATTCGATATGTCGAAGGGCACTATGTGATGTGGGACGAGCTTCGTGCGAGGCACCCGGGTCTTATCATTGACAATTGTGCAAGCGGGGGCAGACGGATTGACCTGGAGACTTGCATGCGGTCGGTGTCACTCTGGCGAAGCGATACGGCCTGTCGGCCCGGGAATTCGGATTTGGATCAGGCCCATGCCTTCGGTTTGAGTCTCTATCTGCCCCTGCACCAATCGTGCAGCTGGTCGCCTGAGGCGTATGTTTTCCGCAGTGCCGCCGGTGCCGGAGCGATTACACAGTTTGCCTTTCTCGATGAAGGTTTTTCGACCGCCCATGCAAAAGCAGCCATAGCCGAGATTAAAGAGAACCAGAAGTACTGGTATGGTGATTTCTATCCGCTCACTGCATGCACGACAGCATCTGACCAATTTATTGCCTATCAACTTCATCGTGCAGATCTGAACGCTGGTATAGTTCTTGCTTTTCGGCGGGCGGAGTGCGACGTGTTTGGCCTTGGCGTGAAACTCAACGCACTCGACCCGGATGCCTCCTACAGGATTGAATTCATTGATGAGGATCGCATCAAGACCGTCCAAACTATGACAGGGCATTTTATGGAGACAGACTTTCCGTTGGTAATCCCTAAACGCCGTGCCAGCCTGCTGGTTCGGTATAAAGCGGAAAAGCACTGAAGCCCATTTAGTATACTTCAAATTGCAGGAGTGATATTTTGAATTCATCACCCTTATCAGGCGTGCCATACAATTTGTTGACGAAACAAGGTCGTTTCGTTACAATAGGACACAGGTAAAGAGGTCTGTATAATCCACCTGGAGGTTATGGTCTCTGTGATTTCAAAAAAAACTGTGTTATTAGTTATAATATTATTCGCTGCCGGTGCGGCTGCCCCATCGGGATTATTGAAATCAGGCAGGGCCGAGGTTATTACGCGTGAACAGATTGAGGCGGATTGGCTTCGCCAGCGTGAGGTTCGTAAGAGCCAGTCTGTCACCAGCGGCAAAAATGTCACGTGTCAGCAAGACGCGGCAGGGGGTTGTGATGGGGTCAAAAACGGCAAGTGGGGATTCCATACGGAAAATGAAGAAAGGCCCTGGTGGCAAATCGACCTTGGGAAACCAACTGCTTTGGGGCAAGTTGTGGTCTACAATCGCTGTGACCTTGCCGAGCGAAATTCGCGTCTGATGGTTTTGGTATCCGATGATGCTAAAAACTTCAAGCAAGTGTACCAACACAATGGCACAACGTTCTATGGGTACACCGACAGTAAGCCGCTGGTGGTAAAAATGGACGATGTTACGGCCCGATATGTTCGACTTCAATTACCGGGCAGAAGCTATTTTCATCTGGATGAGGTCGAAATATATACTCGCGGCAGTAAAGAGAACATAGCTTTAGGCAAGGCGGCTACGCAGAGCAGTACGAGCCAGTGGTCTGAACGACATGCTCAAAATGCCCCAAAGGGGGGATATGAGACTAATCAAATTATTCAACGTGGACTGAAATTGGCAGAAAACCTGCGGCTTCTTGGTGCCGATGTCGATGCGCAGGAAAAGGCACTGCGCCAAGTGGCAGGGCGATTGAAGAGGATGGGTGAAAACGCTTCGGATGCGAACCGGCAAGAACTGTATTTCGAGGCACTTCGGGCGGTGCGTAGGATGGCGCTGTCAAACCCCCTATTGGATTTTGATACTATTTTGTTTGCCAAGCGGGCGCCGGGGATGTTTCCACATATTTGCGATCAATATTATGGCTGGTGGTCGCGCCCCGGCGGAGGTATCTACCTTCTAAAGGACTTCAAAAGCGATACGCCACGGCTGCAATGCTTGACAAATGGCTGGCCGGCGGGTAATTTCCTGCGTCCAGAGCTTTCATACAATGGCAAAAAGGTTCTGTTTGCATGGTGTAAGTACTATCGGCATGTGGCCGGCAACAGCAATAAGGTTGATAAAGAAAAACTGCCCGAGGACTCATTCTACCATCTTTTCGAGATGAATGTCGACGGCGGCGGAGTGCGGCAACTGACCAGCGGTTACTACGATGACTTTGACGGGCGGTATCTGCCGAGCGGTGAGATTGTGTTCCTTTCAACGCGAAAAGGGACTTGGCTGCAGGCGGGCAAAGCAAGTGCGGCGGCCACGCGTCGTTCAACGTGTCCCGACAGCTATGTTCGCTGTGGTGGTGACAGTCATCGACCTGTAGCCGTCTTTACATTACACGCTATGGACGCGAGCGGGAAGAACCTTCGAGCTATCTCTGCTTTCGAGAACTTCGAATGGACACCATCGGTGGCCCACGACGGACGGATTCTGTACGCTCGGTGGGACTACATCGACCGGTTCAACGGCCATTTTATGAGTCTTTGGTCGACTAATCCGGACGGGACAAATCCGCAACTTGTGTACGGGAACTTTACGAAGAAACCGCAGTGTATCTTCGAGGCACAGCCGATTCCCAATTCACGTAAGCTGGTTTTTACGGGTACGGCGCATCACTCTATCACGGGCGGATCGCTGGCGCTGCTGGACCGCAGGCTCGGCACAGAGTACGAGCGGCCTTTGACACGTCTTACGCCCGAGGTTTGTTTTCCAGAAGCTGAAGGATGGCCAAATAGCTATTATGCGGCGCCTTATCCGCTTTCGGAGCAGCACTTTTTAGTGGGCTGGAGCGACCGGAAGCTACCAGCGCATAACCTTATGCGAATTGACGACCCGGCCAATCCCGATAACGCGATGGGGCTGTACGTCTATGATTCATTCGGTAATCTCAACTTGTTGTACCGTGACCCAAATATATCGAGCATGTACCCGATTGCAGTTCGTGCACGTCAGAGTCCTCCCGTACGCTCCGATAATGTAGATTGGGAAGGCCCGCAGGAAGGGCGTTTCCTTGTCCAGGACATTTACCAGGGCTTGGGAGGAATCTTGTTAGGTTCAGTTAATAAGATTCGGATCGTTGGAGTGCCACCGAAAACACAGCCGTTAATGAATTCTCCTAACTTAGGTGTTTCGAGTGAGGATCCCGGAAAATTTGTTTTGGGAACCGTTCCAGTTGAAGAAGACGGTTCTGCTTATTTTCGTGTGCCTTCGGGAGTTTCTGTTTTCTTTCAGTTGTTGGATGATAATGGGTTTGCCGTTCAGACGATGCGCAGTCTTACTTATGTACAGCCGAACCAAACTATTTCCTGTATCGGTTGCCACGAATCAAGAGAGTTAGCACCAGAAATAAAGAACCGTCCATTAGCTTCTCTGCGTGCTCCATCACGTATCGAACCAGGCCCTGAAGGTTCTTGGCCGCTACGTTTTGTTGAGTTGGTACAGCCCGTATTGGATAAATTTTGTGTTAGTTGCCACAAAGAGTGCAGTTATAATGAAAAAGCCCGCCATTTCGTGCTGACTCAACCGAAATCCTACGAAAACCTGCTTTCATTTGCAGATAACGATTTGAAAAACCTGGTCTTTGAACGAGATTCATCCGCTGTGGAGTACTGTCCATCAAGACAAAGTAAGCTGCTTACTATGCTGACAGATGAAAAAAGCCATGAAGGTGTGCGTTTGGATGCCGATAGTTTCAACCGTTTAGTTACATGGATTGATACCTATGCTCAGCGTAATGGAGCCTTTAGCGAACGTCAGGAGCAGGAACTTATAGAGTTTCGTGTTGAAATGGCAGCCATTCTTGATAATTAGAATGGTTAAGTTTGCTTATTAAGCGGACCAATATTTACATCCTTTGAAACAAACCGTAGAAACTAAGCCAATTTCCAACGTCCCATAAGATATGTTATGTTTCATTGAGATGTTGATTGAAGGGCGGGTTTGTGTGTTTTGAATTTTTTGTCGTTTATGAAGACTTGCCCGGTAAATACGGATTATTTGGGCCTATCGCCTGGCTCGTAGTATCTGAAAGATTGTCCCATGTAGCAGTGACTCTGTCTAACAAGCCTAAGTTTTGAAGAACTATCGAGATGTTAACCGTTGCATCGGCACGTGTGAAGCTTTCCTCAAGTAAACGGTCAAGATTAATAAGGGAAGATGCAAACTTTAGCTTGTCACAATAAAGCAAGGCTATTTTATAGTGAAGTTGCAGTGTGTCGTTATCGAGATAGTCAGGAGCGTTAAGATGCTGCAAAGCAAGCTTTTTCTGGTTTGTTTCAAAGAGGCAAACAGCGAGTTTGCTGTTTGCGCGGTGGTAAGTTGGATTTATCTTCAAAACAGTGTCAAATGACAAAATGGCATCCTTTAAGCGTGCGATACTCATCAATAAAACGCCCAATCTGTAGTGTAGGTCAGGATTATTCGGCCTACAACTGATTTGTTTTTGATGTGCGCAAATTACAGCTTCAATCAGGCTGGCAGCATCATGGCCATCAGGAAATGGGAATCTTTGCCCAAAGCGTGCCTTGAATTGCAAGGTAGCCGTTTCAGCAAAAAGGAACGAACTGTTTGGCTGTATTGCAGCAGCCAATGATAATGTGGCTAAGGCATACGAG
>JAOUFU010000711.1 GCA_029858035.1 Phycisphaerae bacterium | reverse complement strand
GGATGGCGGGATGGGCATACCTCGTTTCATCTCTGGCGCGGATGGCCTCCTGTTTGGCAGCCTCGGCTTCCTTCTGCCGTAAGTCGTTTACCTTTTGCTGCCAAAACTCCACCGTCTTCTCTGCCACAGCCAACTGCCGAGCCGCCAGGTCTCTCCGAACAGTTAGAAGATCTCCTGCGGCTTCATAGAACAGCAGCTCTTCGGTGTTGGTAGCAATCTGGCTCTCACAGGCACGTTGTTGGGCGAGCAGCAATGCCCGGTTGGCCTGAGTCATTTCGACTGTTTGCCCTTCAGAAGCTCCAGTTGCAAGTTTGCTCTTAACATCATCGAGCGTCTTTTTAACCGTGCCCGTCTCCTCGGGAATTTTGGTCTTTCTTTCAGCCCTTCGTTTCGGCTCGTTTTCCAAATTGGTTACGTTTTTCTTTGCTTCCTCAAGGTTTAGTCTTGACGTTGCGAGAATTTGCTCGGCTTGAGTCAGTGTGGTTTCAGGCCCGGCTTGAGGCGCGGCAGCACCGGCTTGTCCGGCCAGTAGCTCTTTAAACTTGACCAAATTGCCCGGGATATCTTTCCGGGCCTGACTGTACTGTTGTCCTTTTGCTTCAAATTCGGCGGCAGATTTTAATTGAGCGATTGCTTTGTCGTAAACCTCTGCAATTTTCACTTTGACCTCGTCGCTCAACTCCTGCGATTCGGTTATTTGCTTCTTCCTCGCCTGGAGTTTCTCCATAGTGAGCTGTTCAGCGGCATCTGTAGTCGCGGCCTCCTGAGTAACTATAGAGTTCAGAGCGGCCGAGTTGGCGTCCTGCGCTCCACCGGCGGCCATCGAAGAGTTTTGCCGGGATTGACCTCGAAGAGGAATGAGTGCTGTCAGAGTGAAAAGGGCAACGAAGGTCACCGCCAAGACTCTGGTCGTTGTTCGGATTAGCACAAATCTGCCTGATAATTTATCGAGCATAACCTATCTCTTAAGCCTGCGAATAATGTTTCGTTAATTTTTCGTTTTCCTCGATGCATTTGATCATTGCTACAAACTTTTAATAAATATGACTAATTGGGAGCTTGATTATAGCAGGAGGGTTCTGTTAAATCAAGCCGGATTTCAAAAAACCACCCAGAGTGTGATTGATTTTGTGAGTCTTTCAACGGTCATAAAACCACTATCCACCCGAATAACCTCGTCCACGTTGTCATTAAAGAACTTACGTAAACTTGCTTCGTGCAACTAATTGTATTATCTTGGCGGCATGAATGCCACAGAGAACTTTCTGACAAACCTCTGTAACCTTCCTGTTTGTGATTGCGAGGCGTTTCGATATAGCCTGACTTTACCTTCGGGCTATCCTTTGTTTTAGGGCGGTACTGGCTGCCAAGGATACGATAGCCAATTTCTTCGGCTCGATAACGATTTTTGCGGACAGACCTTTTCAAATTGATGAGATGATAAAAATCGCAGATCATGTGGACACCGTTGAGCAAGTCGGATTTAGAAGCACAAAAATCCACACGCTCCAGGGACATCTCGTGACGGTTCCAAACAGTGTAATTGTAAACTCCGCTGTGGAAAACGTGGGAAGGCGCCCCTCTATTCGCCGGAAATCTAACATCACCATAACTTATCATTCAGGCCGGCAAGGAGCAGAACGGGCGGTTCAGATTATAAAAGAGGTTTTATCCAATGTGCCGGAGATAAATACAGATCCCGGATATCCGCCCAGGATCTATTTCAGCGACTTCAACGACTGGTCGCTGAATATTTACATGAGTTACTGGGTCAAGCCCCCCGACTATTGGTTTTATCACGAAGTCAACGAGCGCGTCAATATCGAGATTATGAAGCGATTTGAAGCTGAGAAAATCGAGTTCGCATTCCCCAGCCGGACGCTTTACATAGAGAAAAATTGAGATGCTAAAGAATTGATTGTCAAGGCTTGAGACAGCAGCCGCGCCACAGTGCAGGTAAAGTTAAGCTATCTGCGTTTGCGCCCCACGAATATCAGGCAGCCGAGTCCAAGCAGAGCTATCGTCGCTGGCTCGGGCAAGGACGTAACGTAAACGGCATCGATGTTGGCGTTGGTAGAGAAGAGACTTTCAGCGAAGTATAAAGTCGCCACATTTGTTGTCGGATTGTACTCGGCAAGGTCGCC
>JAOUFU010000171.1 GCA_029858035.1 Phycisphaerae bacterium | reverse complement strand
CACCAAGCTTTTCATTTGTCCCGTAGCTGAAAGCTGCACGGCTGTCTTTCAGAATCAATAAACCCAATCCACCGAGAGTAGTATTGCTGATAAAAGTACGACGATTGATTTGCCGCTTCATTATTCCTCGCCCCTTTCCTGTCAAGCTGATCCCTTCCGAAGTCTATTTGCCTATAACCAGCACTATTTCGCATTCCTTTGAAACATTAATCGGAATAACTTGCTCAATAAAGCTACCGGCCTTATATCCTGCAATTTTACCACTTAAACCTGAGCAATGCAAACCATTTAGGCATGGTTTCCGCTTTCTAACCAGCGTGTCAATCCACAATCGTGTTAGTCAGTTTTTCCCTAAAACGGCTTGCCCCGTTAGAAATCCCCCGATTTATCGGGGCCCCCAAACTTGGAGAATCTGACTTACTTCTAACGGGGCTTGCACAAACAACAAAAATATGTTAAACTTCCAAATTATAGCTTCGTTAAATTAGCTTTGTGAATCAAATTATAAACTCAGGATAAATACCGTCGCCGACTCAACGTGGGGAGGCCAAACCAGTCAATACAGGTGTGGTTTTACTTCAATTTTCAGACAGGAGTGGTACATGAGTAAAATGAAACGTTCTTTAGTTATGATCGTCATTACGTTGGGAATGTTAGTATCGTCAGTTAGCGCGGCTGATGACGCCGCCGAGTGGCCCTGCTGGCAGGGTCCTAACCATGATGGCAAGTCCCCCGACACCGGCTTGCTTAAAGAATGGCCTTCCGGGAGCCCCGATTGGCTATGGACAACGAACGGCCTCGGTACAGGTTATTCAACTGTTTCTGTAAGTGGTGGCATGATTTACACAACAGGCGACGTTGACGATAAACTCATGCTATTCGCCTTCGACATGAATGGAAAACCTATGTGGAAAATGCCGGTCGACAAGGCCTGGACCAGTAGCTCACCCGGCTCGCGATCAACTCCTACAGTCAACAGTGGAAGGGTTTACATTCTCTCCGGCAACGGTGTTTTCGCATCTTTCGATGCCAAAACCGGCAAGCAGAACTGGTCCAAGGACCTCAGAAGCTTTGGGGGACAACCCGGCGGATGGGGATACGCCGAATCGGTCCTGATCTACAATGACCTCGCAATCGTCAAGCCCGGCGGCGATAACTGCATTATGGCTTTCAATAAGATAACCGGCGAGACAGTATGGCAAAGCAAGGGCTTCAAGGCCGGACCGGAATACGGCTCCTGTGTCCCCGTCACACACGACGGAGTTCCCATGATAGCAACAGGTACTCGGGCAGGTATTGTGGGCGTCTCAACAAAGACCGGCGACCTCTTATGGAACAACAGTTGGAGCACCGGCAACACCGCAAATATCCCCGATCCTGTTTATGCCGACGGTTTCGTCTTCTGGGCCAATGGGTATGGCAAGGGCGGCATCTGCCTGAAGCTAAGCACATCTGACGGAAAGGTATCAGCCCAGGAGGTCTGGACGACCAGGGACATGGATTGCCATCATGGTGGTTATATCGTGCACGAAGGCCACCTCTATGGTAATCACAACGGCGGCTGGTCGTGCCTCGAACTAAAGACCGGTCAGAAAAAATGGTACGAAAAAGCCGTGGGCAAGGGCTCGCTATGCTTTGCAGATGGGATGCTGTACCTCTTCGGGGAAAATGGCGGCAGAGCGGCCCTGGCGACGTGCTCGCCTGAAGGTATGGAGGTCAAAGGGACCGTGACCGTCCAGGGCAGCGGACCAAGCTGGGCCCATCCCGTCGTCATAGGTGGACGGCTGTACCTGCGATATGCCGAAAACCTTTACTGCTTCGATGTAAAAGCCAGGAAATAATAACGGTAGAATGAATCAAGCCTTTTCGTGACCGCAGAGACCTTTCAGCGGGAATCACTTTTCTCCCGAAGTATTGGCTTGCTTCCGATTTATCAGCCCGAAAAGACAGGCAACCACCATTAACACCGCCGTTCCGGTCGCGCCAATGATTACCACATCAAGGTCGCACTCGGCCCATTTCCAAGTTTCTTTTATCTGCAAATTGAATTTGTTCAGAAAAGAGTCACGCATAAAAGAGGCCCAACTGATGACGGCAATGCTTACGCCGACGGAAACAAGGCCCTGCCATAAATGAAGACGAACCTTCAGTAACGTCAAAATAAACAATCCCAGCATTCCCCCGCCGAAGATACCGGATATCTGCCACCAAACGTTCAATGCGCTCTCGGCACGAATCATCACAAGGCCGAACGCGGTCCCGAGAACACCCCAGACGACAGTAGCCAAACGTAGAAACATCATACTGCTGCGTTCACCTACTTTCGGGTTGAAGAATCGCTTATAAAAGTCCAGCAGCAAAACGGTGGCCGAACAATTCAATGCCGAGTCTACTGTACTCATAGCAGCCGCTATAATCGCCGCGATGATCAGTCCCTTAAGCACCGGCGGAACCTGGGTGGCGATAAAATAAGGGAACACCTTGTCGCTTTTTGTTATCCCGGCTTGTGTCAATTCGCCGCTTCCGGAATAAAATGCAAAAAGGGACGTGCCGATATAGAGAAAAACCGCCGTAAGCGGAATATATATCAGCATCGCGATCCAGATTGAACGCCTCGCCTCACGCTCGGTCGGAACCGAGCAATATTTCTGCACGTAATTCTGGTCAGCCAGCAAATTTCGCAGGTTCTCCGTGACTCCGAAAATAATCATTACCCATATGGTCCGGCCCGATAAAAGCCCCTGAGCATTGCTCAAAGACGGCTTTAGACTGCCGAAGCTGAACTTTCCCTGTTCGATAGCTGCCTGTATCAAAGGTTCCGGACCAGAGAAAACATGAAACGACAAACTAACCGCGCAGAACAGAACACCTATAATCATAATCGCCGACTGCATAACATCCGTCCAAATCACCGCCTCCATCCCGCCGAGAAGTGTATAAACAATCGTAACCAGACCGATGATGAAAATCAAAGCACCGATATTCCATGTAACAAAAGTGTTCAACAGCAGGCTCACGAGGTAAAGTATCACAGCAATTCGCCCCATCATATAGAGCAGGAACGAAAGGGCCGCATAGACCCGCCCCCAGGCTCCGAGTCTCTCTTCCAAAAACGAGTAGACGGAAATCAGCCGTGTTCTCCGATAATACGGCACGGCATATTTGCAAACCAGCCAGGCAATGGGAAGGATACATAACGCAAAAATCATGGGATGCCAGTTTGATTCGAAGGCCATGCCGGGCGTGGCGATATATGAAATACTGCTGGTATAGGCACTCATCACGGCAAGTCCGGCCGCCCATGCAGGAATCGAACGGCCTGCGACCATGAATTGCTCTGCCGTACGGCACTTACGTCTGTAGTACACACCCATCCAAATCAGAACGCAGGCATAAAGAACCAGAATACCGATATCAATTTTGTCGAGACTGCCCTGCACAATCTTTCGCCTTATCCAAACTCATTCTATTCTTTATGCATAATCCCCAGCTCTTCGATGTGTCGGCGAATCACGTTACGTTCTGTACGGCGGAAACGGTGAAACGGCTCCGCCAAAAAATCATTGCAAATACCCATACATGAAAGCGCACACTTAAGCCCCTTCAAATAACTCGATTCGTATCTTCCCACACCGTAAATGGCCTTACTGATTTGCATCACCTTTTTCTGAAGTGTCTCGACCGTCGGAAAATCCTTCGAAAACGCTGCCTTATATAGGTCAACGTAAAGCCGGGGAACAAGATTGGCACCTCCGCAGACTCCTCCGTGCGCACCCTCCAAAACCGCTTCGGCGAGAAGCTCCTCATGACCCATCAAGAGCGAAAAATCAGGTAGCTTCTTTAGCAGCGACAGCAGCTTTCGAAAATAAACCATATCTCCGGAACTCTCCTTTATACCAACAATGCCCGTTATGGCAGCCGCAGCCTTCACGGTCTCAGGCTCAAAAACCAGCTTCGTATAACTTGGCATATTATAAAGGACCAATGGCAGCGGCAGTTCGGGCATTAGATGCTCAAGATACTCGAGCAGCTCACCCTGACCTGCGGGGAAGTAATATGGCGGCGCCAGCACAACAGCTTGTGCGCCGGCATCTTTTGCTTTGCAGGCAATGTTTACCGACTCCACAAAGCATGTGTCGGTTATTCCGACCAATACCGGAACACGCCCCTTAACCTGCTCACAGACACGCTCAATCAGTTCACATCGCAGATGCTGACTAAGACTCGGCGCTTCACCCGTTGTCCCTAAGATAAACAAACCATGCACACCACCGGCCAGAATGTGTTCAATCAGCCGCTCAAGACCGGCCACATCGAGAGTATCTCGGTCAAGAAGCGGCGTGACCATCGGTGGAATGATGCCGCGTAGCGGCCTCGGTAATACGTTCGAGTTCGATTCCATGTTTTATCACTTCTCCATTCTACGGTTAATTTCACTACACAACTCAAGAAACGCCATAATCCGCTCATCCGGCGTGCCGGCCTCGATATCGCCAACAACAATGTCGCACGGAGCATAGTCGCGTGCGACCCTTTCAAGGTCCGCCCGGATTGTATCCAGTGATTTGTTTACCAGGTCAGTGGGCGTATACATAACCGCACGCCGAGCGGATGTAATTACCTCTCTCGCCCGCGCAAGGTCTGAATCCAGCCCCATATCGATATAGCCCAGATTTGGTATCGTCGCATAATCGTGGACGTAAGGATCGGCATTCCATGCACAGTTGTGGATGCCGATACAGCCGAACGCTTCCCCCATGCGCCGGTCGAAAGGCAGTAGAAAGTCTCGGTACTGCTCCGGCGACACCATATTGACCAAACAGTTGCTGACAGTAAAGAAATCGATCTTCACACCGCTCTCTAATTGTCGCTTGTGGAGCCGTTTTGCTGCATCCATCATTGTTGTACAGATGCAATCGAACAGGCCCCGGCAGCGCTGCGGCGCGTCTATTATATCGTAGAAAAGTTTTTCGCCCCGCAGGCGGTAAGCGTTATTGAGCACACCCTGGAAGTTAATGAATCCTTCGACCCGGCCTTCGTGGGCCGCAATCCACTCCACCTGCGCCATAAGTTCCTGAAAGAAAGGATTCGTATCAAGCTCGGGCGCTTCAAGATTGTCAACTTCATTGTCACCAAGATACTGATGTTCGCAGTTTGGCCAGTTGTCCTCATAGTATATGATGGGAACTCCGTATATCGCAGCCACACCGCTGCAGCCGTAGGTGCCTGTCAGCAAATCCAGCGGCTTATCCGGACGGTTGATGCCGCCGATTTTCGTATTAGGGAATCGGCGTTTCAATTCACTTCGCATAGCCAGGACCGTTTCGCGCCGGTATACAGGTTCGGTATGCCACCTGCGACCGAAGTCGATCCCAAGCGAGGCTCGGTACCAATTCGGTGTGAAGCCGATTTCCGGGCGCAGAAACGGCTCACTGCCCGTCCCCGGTCGCCGAGTGGCAGACGCCGCCGGGCTGATGTAGCTAATCAGTTGGCGAGTTTCCTGTGACATTGCTTTATTCAATTTTTAAAACCACTTACTCAACTGTTAAAAGCCTATGCAATATCTTCAAACTCATTTTATCCCTTAAATCCAACGATTAACAGCACATTTTCAATGAATCCTGGCTCGGCTTAGCAGCAGAATGTGTTTTTTGCTTGAAGTACTTTTCGAATGCAGATAAAATGTCTCGGACTTGCAATCAATGGAGGTCAATTTGGACTATCTGTCCCGGTATAAATCTTATAGATACTCATCAGAGGAGTTGGAGCCAACAATCGAATATCACAAAAAAATAAGTTACAGTGAACAGACAAATGTTCTGTTAAACTATTACAAACGGAGCAGTAAAATGAAATACTCGATAGTGTGTATCACACTCGTTTTAGGGCTTGGATTGACAGCAGTCCTTGGGACTCCTTCCGGAGAAGCGGCCGAGATGCCGACCGAGAAGCAATATTCCAACAGTATCGGTATGAAGTTTGTTCTCATCGAGCCGGGCACGTTTGATATGGGCTTTGGCGATGGCGGCCAGTTACCTCAAGAGGTCCTTGATGCCAAAGAGCATGGCGGCAGAAGCATCGGACTTTCTCAATTCGGAAAGAATGGTGATTTCGATGAACAACCCACACACAAGGTCACGATAACAAAGCCCTTCTATATGGGAGTTTATGAAGTCACCAACCGTCAATATGAAAAATTCGACCCGCTGCATATGCACTTGCGAGGAAAAAGAGGCTTCTCGATTGACAACGATGAAGCGGTTGTTTTTGTAAGCTGGCACGAAGCGAAAGCCTTCTGTGACTGGCTAAGCAGGAAAGAGGGCTTAACATATAGGTTACCGACTGAGGCTGAGTGGGAATACGCCTGCCGGGCCGGAACAAAGACTCAGTTCTATACCGGTGATATTTTGCCGGAACAGTTTCTTAAGAATCCGGACAATAGTTGGTATCCCTGCCCGGACAGCAGCAGAGGCAGAGAAGAAGTTGTGCCTCTTCATGTCGGCAGGACGCAGCCTAATACATGGAGTCTGTATGATATGCACGGCAACGTCGAAGAATGGTGTCACGATTGGTACGGACCATATATAGGTGACGACCAGATTGATCCTGTCGGCCGTGCTGATGGAGATTTTAAGGTCACCCGCGGCGGCAGCCATGGTACCGTCGCTTATTATCTGCGAAGCTGTAACCGCATGGGGACATTGTCGGAAGACAGGACCTTTATGATAGGTTTTAGGATTGTGCTGGGCAAATTGCATGATACAAAACCACTGCCGGTGGTCCCCAAACCGCTCTATCAGCAGAAAGTCGAACAGCTTGTGCCGAAGGATATAACAAAAGGCCCAGACCCCGCCAAGCCCTATTTTCGTGGGCCACGGAGTTACATCAAGATTGAGGAAGGCGCTATCGGCCCACTATTTTCAAGTCACAATCACGACCCGGCCATTGTCGAATGTCCGAATGGCGACCTCATAGCAATTTGGTACACATGTGTTACCGAAAGGGGACGTGAGCTTGCTCTGGCGGCCAGCAGGTTGCGTTACGGGGCTGAGAAATGGGAGCCAGCCTCGCCCTTCTGGGACGCGGCGGACCGTAATGACCACGCACCCGCGATGTGGTACGACGGAAACAAGACAATATACCATTTCGTAGGGCTTTCGACCGCCGCCACGTGGGGGCCGCTGGCCATTGTGATGCGCACATCCATCGACAACGGCGAGACCTGGTCCCGAGCCAGGTTAATCATGCCCGAACACCAGCGCCGCAATCAGGTCACCGAGTCGGTTTTCCGCACCCGCGAAGGTTATATCATTCTGGCCTGTGACGCGACTCCGAAAGGCAGCGGCGGCACGTCCATTTATATCAGCAAAGACAACGGCCTGACCTGGACCGATCCCGGCGGAACCATAGCCGGCATCCACGCAGGCGTCGCTCAACTCGAAGATGGCAGGCTGATAGCATTAGGCCGGGGTGACAACATCAGCGTCGGCGACGAGCAGCGAATGCCTATGAGTATCTCCGTTGATATGGGAAAGACCTGGACATACAGCGCATCACAGTTTCCACCTATTAGCGGCGGCCAGCGCCTCGTGCTCATCAAACTCAGGCAAGGCCCCTTGTTCTTAGCATCCTTTGCCAATGGAAAGCCGCCCGTAATGGTAACCGATGCATTGGGCAAGAAACGAGAGGTTAAAGGACTATTCGGCGCGCTTTCTTACGACGGCGGCCAGACCTGGCCGCATATCCGTCTCATCACCGATGACGGAGCTGATCAAGAGTGCAAAACCACAGATGGAGGGAACTTCACGATGGGACTCAACACTGCTGAGCCAAGAGGATACCTGTCCGTCTGCCAGGCACAAAACGGTACGATACACTTGATAAGCAGCTGGAACCACTACGAATTCAATCTCAAATGGCTCCAGACACCGCCACCGGAAAAACCTTTGTCTCGCACTAATTGAGCTTAGGCTTGCGACTAATTGGGTATACTTTAAAGAGAACAATACCTCATTCAAAAATCAGCCAAAAAAAGTTGCACCGAGGAATAATTACGGTTAATATACAACAACTGTCTGAAGCACGACAGCGAATTGATCTCAGTTTATTTGAAAAATATCATAAAGGAGGAATATCATGTTCAATCGTTTTTCATCACAGACAAAACTTAGAGGTTTTGTAGCCTTATGTTGTTGCCTAATCCACTTGTGCCCAGCAAATATGACTATTGGCGCAGAGTCGGCGGGGCTGAAGTTTTCAAAGCGATGTCTGATGGTAAATCCGAACGAGGGTTGTGCCGTAGGCGATGTGGACCGGGACGGCAAGCCCGACATTATAGCCGGGACGCACTGGTATGGCGCGCCGGATTTTATCCCCCGGCCTGTTCGCGATATCCCCCAGATATCGCTGGGATTCGGGAGCAAGGGATTCTATGCCAATAACGCAGACCTTGTATACGACGTGGACGGCGACGGCTGGATTGACGTAATCTCCGGCGGCTGGACCGAGTCAGAGCTTTACTGGTACAAAAATCCAGGCAAGGAAGGGCTCGAAAAGGGATGGAAATGGGAGCTACATCTGCTCGTCAATGCCCGCGCTGAGAACGAGGCCTTTGACTTGCGCGATATAGACGGCGACACTGTGCCGGAAATCGTGGTCTTCTGCTGGGTCAGAAAAGCGCCGGTGGTGGCCTGGAAGCTAACCAAAGCTGCGGATGGCCAGCCGACGGTTAAACGCATCGTGTTAGGGGCAAATGGCTGTGGGCACGGTTTTGCCTTCGGTGACATCAACGGTGACGGACGAGAAGATATCCTCTGTGAAGTCGGCTGGTATGAGCA
>JAOUFU010000710.1 GCA_029858035.1 Phycisphaerae bacterium | reverse complement strand
CCTTATTTCGAACGTTCTTGAGGCGCTCAATAATCGTATCAGGGATATCGGTATTGGGGACTTTTGTTTTCATATACCTTGCTGCTGCTAACGATGTTATAGGAGTAATGCCAGCAATGATTTTTGCCTCTTTGTGTAATCCTTTTTCTCGGACCAGCTCCATCCACTTCTTGAATCCCTCAGTGTTATATACGGGCTGGGTCTGGATGAAATCTGCCCCAGCGGTAACCTTGTCCTTAAGGCGGTCTACCGAACCCTCCATTGGTTGGCCGGAAGGATTTATGGCTGCCCCGATGAAAAGTCTGGGCTCTGTTCCCATTAGGAGCTCTCCATTGTCGAATTTTCTTTCATCTCTTAGTTGCTTGACCATCCTGACAAACTGGACAGAATCGAGGTCAAAGACAGGCTTTGCCTTAGGATGGTTGCCAAAGTGGATAGGATCCCCGGATAGGCAGAGTATATTGTTAACACCAAAAGCGGAGACTGCCAGGATATCCATTTGAAGGGCAATTCGATTCTGGTCTCGACAGGTCATATGGACAATGGCGTCGAGCCCCTCTTGTATTCCTACGAGGCAGACTGCCCAGCTCGCCATCGCCACCACGGCTGCCTGTCCATCAGGGACGCTAAAGGCATCGACGTAACCTTTGATGATGTTGATGTTCTTCCTGATCGTATCGAATTCCGTGTTCTGAGGAGAGCTGACTTCGGCAGTGACCACAAATTGTCCGATATCCAGTATCCTCGCCAGATTGCTTTTTGTCTTCATTTTTGAACTCCCGGCATGATTTTAGCACAGTATGCCAGAATGCCAAGTTTAGAGCAACATTGCAGGATTACCTTGTCTTGAATTCTTTGCAATAATCTCCGAAAATGGTTATAATGTGCGACGGCCAATGAACGCGACAACCGAATTAAACTCAATCAAGGAAGCATTAAAATCCTCCGAGATATTCCAGGGTTTGACCGACGAAGAATTAGACAAACTGCTCCCGCTTTGCCAAGAGCAATTCTATGAAGCAGGGGCAGTCATGTTCTGCGAAGGTGCGCAATGTAACTATGTCCAGACTCTCAAATCTGGCAAGGTAGCCTTGGAAACGGAACTTGCTATAAGCCGTAGCGGAGCTGAAAGGGCCACAATTGACGTCCTATCCGGCGGTAGCAGTTTTTGCTGGTCAGCGCTAATGGAACCTCACATTCTAACCTCTTCAGGCAGGTGCCTCGAGAAGACTGAGATTCTCGCTTTGGATGGAGAAAAGCTTAAAGCCCTGCTGGATGATAATCCTCAGATGGGTTACAAAGTAGCCAACAATCTTGTGAAAGTAGTCGCTTCGAGGTTGCAGCATACTAAGCACACTATGGAGCATATTCTGTCCGTTATCTTCCATGACTTGAAAGCTCCTTTGGCTGCCGCAGAAAGTTACAACCGGCTGTTGCTTGATGGCTTTGTTGGAGAACTCAGCGAAGAGCAAAAAAACATAGTGCAAAGGAGCAGTAAAAGACTCTCTGACCTGCTCAACTTGATAAGCAACATGATTGACTTCTCTCGTGTCGATTTTGCGGAATTCAGGAAGGAAGAAGTGTCGCTTATGAAGGTTATAGAAGACTGCGCTGAGACCATGCGTCCCCTGGCTGTGGAAAAAGGGCTGGAACTGACTCTTAAAACGCCACGGGAACTTCCTGCAATCATGGGAAACGCTGGTCGGCTCAAACAAGTGATGACAAACTTGTTGTCCAATGCTATCAAGTTTACTCCCTCCGGTGAAATAACTGTCAGAGCAAAAGACGAGAAAGACCATGTGCGGGTTGATGTAATAGACGCAGGAATCGGAATTCCTAACGAGGACTTACCCAAGGTATTTGATGGTTTCTATAAAGGTCTGGATATGGAAAAGAGGGGGGCCGGCTTGGGGCTTTCTATAAGCAAGAAAATAATTGATGGTCACGGTGGCAAGATATGGGCAGCAAGTCCCTGTCCTGAAACAGGCAAAGGAACCAGGTTCACCTTCATTTTGCCCAAAAATCCAAAACAGGTGGAGTAGAGTAAATGGCGAGGGTTTTGATAGTGGATGATGACCCCGATATGCGGCTGGCAATTGCCAGCGTGCTAAAGTCTCGTTCTTATCAAGTGATCGAGGCCAGTGATG
>JAOUFU010000170.1 GCA_029858035.1 Phycisphaerae bacterium | reverse complement strand
CCAAAGGCAAAGCACTGCAGTTGATGAGGAGCTGGATGACAGCCATGCCCGGTGAAATCGTTTCCTGTGTCGGCTGTCATGAGAAGCAGAACTCCGGACCACCCAACCTTAAGACCATGGCCTCACGCCGCCAGCCATCTGAAATAGAATCCTGGTACGGTCCTTCCAGAGGTTTTAGTTTCAGCCGTGAGGTTCAGCCGGTCCTGGATAAGTACTGTATCTCGTGCCATAACGGCAGAATACGCGAGGACGGCCAGGAGATTGACGACCTGCGGGGTGACCAGGGCAAATTCGTCGCCTACAAAAACGGAGACCCGAAAGCCAATATAATCTATGGTGTGCAGCGAGAAGAACTCGTCAAGAAATACGGTGGCGTGTTCGAACCATCATATATCACGCTGCGCAGCTTTACGCGGGTCGGCGGTCTTGAGAGCGACTTGCGCCTGCTCGCACCGGGCGAATTCGGCGCAGAGACAACCGAACTTGTCCAGATGGTGATGAAAGGGCACCACGGCGTCCGGCTCGATGCAGAGTCCTGGGAGCGCATAACAACCTGGATCGATTTGAATGCGCCCTGTCATGGAACATGGAGAGAGGTCGTAGGTATTGAAAAAACCAGCAATGACCACAAACGGCGCCTGGACCTGCGCAAGTTATACGGTGCAAGTGATGAAGATCCCGAGGCCTATCCGGCAATACCTAAGAGAAAAATTGTGCCGATTACGCCCGAGCCGATTCGAGAGCCAATAGTCGAGATTCCCCATTTCCCTGACTGGCCGTTCGATGCTACCGAGGCCAAACACCTCCAGAGCCAGGCATCGCTTGGACCACCCAATCGTACAATAGACCTCGGAAACGGAGTCAAACTTGAAATGGTTTCAATTCCGGCCGGCCGGTTCGTGATGGGAGACCAAAACGGTTATCACGATGAGCGTCCGGTTACTGCGGTGAGAATCCAAAAACCTTTCTGGATCGGCAAATTCGAGATAACCAATGAGCAATACGCAAGGTTCGACCCATCACATGATAGTAAGTACGAACACAAAGGAAGCTGGATGTTTGAGGAGTGGGACCTCGGCTGGGACCTGAATCATCCCAAACAGCCTGTGGTCCGCATCTCCTGGAAAGAAGCAATGGAGTTCTGTCGGCGGTTGTCCGAGCGAATTGGACAAAAGGTCTCTTTACCCACCGAGGCCCAATGGGAATGGGCCTGTCGGGCAGGCACAGATACTCCTTTATACTACGGTGACATAGATACGGACTTCTCGGAGTTCGGAAATATGGCCGATTTCACAATACGGGAACTGGTCTATGACGTTCGCGACCAAAACCCTCCGGATTTAGTCCCCAGAGATGCGCGATACAATGACAAGAAACTTGTGACGGCAAACGTGGGCAGCTACAAAGCCAATGCCTGGGGGCTTTATGATATGCACGGCAATGCCTGGGAGTGGACACGCTCTACATACCGGCCTTATCCGTACAGGCCGGATGACGGTCGCAATGATATCAGTAATACCGACAGGAAGGTCGTCCGCGGCGGCTCATGGTACGACCGGCCCAAGCGCTGCCGTTCGGCTTTTCGCCTGAGCTATCCGGCATGGCAAAAAGTGTATAATGTAGGCTTTCGCGTAGTGATAGAGCCAAGGCAGACGCTGGCCTTTGCAGCTACAAAAGAACGCTTACAAAACAGTGATTGAGGAAATCAATAATATTAATCTTTGGTTGTAGATTACTACGTGGACAACATTGAGCAAAAGAACGGTAATCATAAAGGGAGTTCAATATGACTAAACAACAACGGCGCGTGAACAAGAAAAAACTATTGATATACCTGTTTCTTATATTTATCGGCTTCAACAGTTTTATTTTCACTGCCAGGGCCGGCGAGGAATATCTATCGCCGTTCGCTCTGGTGGCTGACAACGAGGGCAAAACGCTTTACATAGCCGAAGCCACGGCCAAGCAAGTGGCCGTTTTCAATACCGGCGAGGGCAAGGTTACGAAAGTTATATCGCTGCCCGAGGAGCCAACCGGGATGGCGGCCAGTCCGGACGGCCAGCTTGTTTATGTAACGGCCGGCGGCCCTGAAGGGAAAGTTTACGCTGTTGACTTGAAATCAGGCAAGATAAGGGACACACTACCTGCCGGTCATACACCTGTTGCGCCGGCCATCAGCTCCGACGGCAAAGTGCTTTATATCTGCAATCAGTTTAACAACAATATTTCGATTCTTGATTTGACCACGAAGAGCGAACTTGCAAAGGTAGCTGTGACACGCGAGCCGGCAGCAGCAGCACTAACGGCGGATAACAAGTTTTTATTTGTAGCCAATCATTTGCCCGCAGGCGCGGCTGATGGAGATTACGCGGCGGCAGTTGTTTCAGTCCTGGATACAACCACAAAAAAGGTGGTTAAAACGATTGACCTTCCTAATGGCAGCACAGGTCTGCAAGGCATCTGTGTCTCACCCGACGGCCAACACGCCTATGTTACTCATATCCTGTCCCGCTATCAGCTCCCCACGACACAATTGGATCGGGGATGGATGAATACCAATGCCCTGAGCATCATTGATATATCAAAGAAGCAACTTCTGAATACGGTCCTTCTGGACGACGTCGATTTGGGTGCGGCCAATCCCTGGGGCGTGGCCTGCACAGACAATGGCAGGTATATCTGCGTCGCTCATGCCGGCACTCATGAGGTAAGCGTCATCGATGCCACATCGCTTCATAATAAACTGGCGAACTTAGCAAGGGGAGAGAAGGTATCCGATGTTTCGCTGTCACCCGCCGATGTGCCGAACGACCTGTCGTTTCTGGTAGGTCTGCGCCGCCGACTTAAACTTACCGGCAATGGGCCTCGCGGTCTGGTCGTCATCGGCACTAAAGCGTATGCGGCCGAATACTTCACGGACAGCCTCGGAGTTGTGGACATCAATCCGGAAAGTTATCCCAAAGCCCGCTCCATCGTACTGGGAACAGAGAAATCCCCGACCAAGATACGCAAAGGCCAGATGCTATTCAATGACGCATCGCTGTGTTTTCAGCACTGGCAGAGCTGCGCGAGCTGTCATCCCGGCGGAGGACGGGTCGATGCCCTCAACTGGGACCTTCTAAATGACGGTATCGGCAATCCCAAGAACACAAAAAGTATGTTACTGGCCCACAAAACACCACCGGCGATGATGACAGGCGTTCGCCCCGACGCCGAGTCGGCCGTTCGTGCCGGGATCAGACACATCCAGTTTGCCGTCCGCCCGGAAGAAGATGCCGTCGCGATAGATGAATACCTCAAATCACTCGAGCCCGTTCAAAGTCCTTTTCTGGTCAAGGGCAAACTGAGCAAAGCTGCCGAACAGGGACGCGGTGTTTTCAACAAAGCAGGATGCGCTTCGTGCCATACTCCCGGACTTTATACCGACCTTCAAAAGTACAATATCGGGACAGGAAAGGGTCTGGACGAAAACCAATCTTTTGATACGCCCACACTGGTTGAAGCCTGGCGGACCGGTCCTTATCTTTACGATGGCCGGGCCAAAACCATCGAAGAAGTGCTGACGAAATACAATGTCGGTGATAAACACGGACACACATCCACTCTGACCGACGAGGAGATCAATAATCTGACAGAATTTATCCTTTCTCTTTAACAGAGTATAAATCAGAACCATAACTACACTGAGCCGGCACGGACGAACCGCGCGCTCTTATTTACCAATCACTGGTGTGCTGACTATAACGAAAAATTTTCCCGGAGAATAACGGGATTAAAATTGGGCCAAAGGCCTGGGGATGGGAATTCTGACATAAGTTACTGCTGTAAGTATAAACCTGTAAATAGGCTCTCAAATATAAGAATATATTCAATTTTCTCATAAAAATAGCGATTTTTTGCCAAAAAATGACAGAATTATTGATATATACTGTTTGACTTTTGCGTACCTATTTAATAGCATATCAACTACTTATTTCCAGAGATGTGGCTGGTCATAACTAAAGTCAAATGAATTAAAGTTATATTCAGGAGAAGTTAAGTGGAAAAAGTTAAGATTCTTTTAGATGAGAGTGATATTCCCCGACAGTGGTATAACCTGGCGGCCGACCTGCCCACCCCTCTTCTTCCACCGCTCGGACCCGATGGCAATCCTGTCTCCCCTGACATGCTTGCGCCGGTGTTTCCGATGAATTTGATCGAGCAGGAAGTCAGTGCCGAAAGATGGATAGATATCCCCGAGGAAATCCTGAACATCCTTTATCGCTGGCGGCCTGCGCCGCTGCGAAGGGCGGTGTATCTGGAACAACACCTTGATACACCTGCACGCATATATTTCAAGGACGAAAGTATGAGCCCTCCGGGAAGCCACAAACCAAATACGGCCGTTGCCCAGGCCTGGTATAACAAACAGTTCGGCATCGAAAAATTAACAACCGAAACAGGGGCCGGTCAATGGGGCAGCGCCCTTGCCTTCGCCTGCCAATTGATAGGACTTGAATGCAAAGTTTTCATGGTTCGAATCAGTTTTGACCAGAAACCGTTCAGAAAAGTAATGATGCAGGTATGGGGGGCAAACTGTATTGCAAGTCCAAGTTCTGAAACAAATGCCGGAAGAAAGGTGCTTGAGGAAATGCCCGATACTCCGGGCAGTCTCGGCATAGCCATCAGCGAAGCCATTGAGGCGGCAGTGACCGATCCCACCGGTAAGACACGTTATTCCCTTGGCAGCGTGCTGAATCATGTGCTTCTCCATCAGACAATAATAGGCCTGGAAGCAAAGAAGCAGTTGAAAAAAATCGGTGAAAAACCGGATATAATAATTGGTTGCGCGGGGGGCGGCAGTAATTTTGCAGGTTTGTCCTTCCCGTTTGTGGCCGATAAAATCAACGGTGCTGATATTACAATCATCCCCGTTGAACCGACGGCCTGTCCAACAATGACTCGTGCACCATTTGTTTACGACTTTGGAGATACAGCCTGTACGACACCGCTTTTGGCGATGCATTCACTTGGACATGCTTTTGTACCGCCTCCGATTCACGCCGGAGGGCTTCGATATCACGGCATGGCACCGCTGGTTTGCCAGGCAATCGTGGAAGGTCTTCTGGAACCAAGGTCATACCATCAGCTTGAGTCCTATAATGCCGCGATTACCTGGGCCAGAACCGAAGGATTTATTGCCGCTCCGGAAACCAGCCAGGCGCTTGCCGCCGTAATAGACGAGGCAAAGAAGGCAAAGGAAGAAGGCAAAGAAAAGGTCATCCTGTTTAACTATAGCGGGCATGGACTTATGGATCTTTCGGGCTATGATGCATTTCTATCCGGAAAGCTTGTCGATTATGAACTCCCGGACAAAGAGCTGCAAAAATACCTCAAAGACCTTGAAAACCTGCCAAAGGCGGAAATGAGGAAAAGCGGCAAATGGTAAGATAAAATTGTAGTGTAGAAACCGTTCTGGAAGCTCAGGACGGCAAAAAAAACAAAAAATTCACTTGATTTGTATTTGTATGCCGATAAAATTCAGAGTTTGTAAGTTTACAGGGTGTTCAATGTATTTTTGTCTGAATGCTGTTAGTATTATACAAAACGTAAAGTTGCTAAAGCATAGAACGTTGTAAAGAGTCAAGTAATGTTTTTTTTAAGGAGACAGGCATGAAGAAAGAAGCAATTTTATTAACTGTAGTGGTCTTGTTGAGCGCAGCTGGTTTCGCTCATGCCCAGGACGAGCTCAAGGGTTCGATCGATTTGACTTACCAAAGTAAGTACATCTGGCGTGGGTTTGATGTGTACAATGACAAGAGCGCGGTACAGACATCCATCAACCTGGATTTGTTTGGCTCAGGCTTTGGCGTCGGCCTCACTGGGCACAGGGCAAATTCATCCGGGTATGAAAATACCGAACGATGGGATTACATGGTGTATTACGGCAGCAAGCTCTTTGAAGACGAAATGTATGCAACTAACTGGAGAATGGGTTATGTACAATATAATTACCCTGATAACAGCAGTCACACCAGGCGGAGCTTAGACCTGTCGGAACTACACTGGATTTTATCCTGGCCAAATATTTGCCCTGCCGGCGTCGTCCCGAGCTACGTTCTCGTCAAGCTGTGGCCCTACAACGGCGGCACTCTGGGCGACAATGCCTCCGGTTGGGCACATATCTTCATGCTTGATTATGGCCTGAAGGTACCCGGCATTCTGCCTGATACTGACGAGCAGGTTCTAAGACTCCACACAGAGCTCGTCTACAATGACGGTGTCCATCCTCTCGGCGATTACGCCCCAAATGTCGACAGCGACTGGTCAAACATTGTCTTTGGCGTCGAAACCGACTTTGACCTTGGCAACAATTTGAGCTTAACTCCGGGACTCTATCAGCAGATATCAATGGATGATTCTGTCGACGATGAAGACGAAACCTGGGTTAACCTGAGTCTGAAGTACAAGTTCTAACAGCTTTTTATTTAATGAATCCACTGGGCTCTGTCGTTGTCCAAACTCGACAGAGCCCTTTAACAGTGCGCCTTGCTGACGCTGATAAACACAAATTACATGCTTCCCCCGATTGGTCCTATAGGTTTGGACTACATCGCCGGTTGTACTACACAAGCAGGTATAACAACAGATATACTCGATTTATGCCTCTCCCCCGAACCTCTCAAAACAATGCAGCAGTATTTTTCCGACCATACCACACAACTGGTAGGTGTTTCCTTCCGAAATGTAGATGATTGCTTCTGGCCCAGTGCCGCATGGTTCGTTCCGGGATTAAAAGATACAATAAGAATTATCCGAAGCATGACCGATGCACCGATCGTAATTGGCGGTGTGGGCTTTTCGATTTTTGGCGAGCCTATTCTGAAATACACAGGCGCTGATTTTGGCATACGCGGTGACGGGGAAACAGCCATCGTCTCGCTTATCCATCAACTGCAAAAGGCAAAAAAATTCCCGGATGTGCCAGGACTTGTTTGGCTAAAGGATGGAAAGATTTACAGTAATTCACCTTCTTGGCCGGACCCATTTTCCCTCAGAACAGCTCGCGATTTCATTGATAATCGAAGCTACTTTAACAACGGCGGACAATGTGGATTGGAAACCAAACGCGGCTGCAATCGCCGTTGCATATATTGTGCCGATCCGTTGGCAAAAGGAAGAAAACTTAGACTGCGAGACCCTTCTGAAATTGTTGAAGAAATTCAAGCTTTAATATCACAGGGAATAGATGTGCTGCATTTTTGCGACTCCGAGTTCAATGTTCCTCGAAGTCACGCTTACGCAATTTGCGAAGAGTTCATCCGGCACTCGCTGGGTAACAGGATTCGCTGGTACGCCTATATGTCACCGACACCCTTCGATGAAGAATTAGTTCGGAAAATGTCTCAGGCCGGCTGTGCCGGCATTGACTTTACAGGCGACTCAGCAAGTTCTTCAATGTTGAAAACCTATCAGCAGATGCACAATAAAGAAGACCTTGCTTCTGCAGTCAGGCTCTGTCGCTCACATAACATCGCCGTCATGATAGACCTTTTGTTAGGCGGGCCCGGTGAAACACCAAAAACAGTACGGGAAACGATCGAATTTATTAAAAAGATTAATCCCGATTGCGCAGGTGCTGCCTTAGGTATAAGAATTTATCCAAATACTGCTATGGGAAAAATAGTCTCCCAGGAGCCAAGAGACGGAATAAATTCTCACCTCCATCGGAAATATACCGGGCCAATTGATTTATTTAAGCCAACTTTCTATATATCCAAGGCCCTGGGCGAGCGGCCAGCGGAGCTGGTAAGAGATTTGATTGACGGTGACGACAGGTTCTTTGAGCCTACTGTAGAAACCGACCTTAACGCAACAAAAAACGGAGATGCCACGAACTATAACTATAATCAAAACCTGCCACTCATACAGGCAATCCAGAAAGGTGCCCGTGGAGCATACTGGGACATCTTACGGCAATCCCGAAAGGGCCAATAGTATAGGCTAAAAACGGTAAAGATGAATTAATATAATATTAAATGTAAGAAAGTGGTCTGCCGGATTGCTATTCCAATCTTGTCTCCACGAGAGTATTACGAGCGAGTCGGAGATGTCAATACTGTAGTTTTCTCTTGTGGCGCTATCCTCGGAGATGATGGCCGAGTACTGAAAATTTATTATGTCGCTTCGGATACTTCCATCTGCCTCGGCACGGCAAATGTCAATTCCTCTCTATCGAGAGCCTAACTGAAGCAACAATTGCGCTGTCACTGAGGTCATCACCTCAGCATAGATATCGGCTGTCAGAACATGAAATTGCCTGATTCTTCCGGCCCTCTTAGTATCTTCATACAATACGTTTGCCTGCTCATCGACAAAAACTGAAACCTCATCAAATTCGAAAGGTCTGATTTCCCGCTCTTTATTGTATGAGGCATTCATTGGAACAGAGATGAACCCATTTTCCCGACGAACAAATCCTCGTCCGGCTATATGAGGAAAAACTGCCGAGCACCATAAGTTACGATTCATCGATAGAACTTTTTTCCTGTCGTCGATGTTTACCTGTTTATCCAGATACTGAACCGGATTTTTCTCATTCTTCTTAAGCAATGCGTAGATGAAGTAATTCATGATCCTATCGGAAGCGTGTCCTAACAAATCTTCATGTGAGGCCCTCCAATATGAGGCCCTTCCATTATTCCGCCAGGGCCCACCATCGAAACAGGGAACCCAATAAACGGGCAATCCCGAATTCATAATTCGAATATAGGCATTCTTATCCAGGCCGACATTATATTCTATATGTCCTTTTTCAGATGCTTCTCCGATAAAAATAAACAATCTGTCGACCTTGGTTTTGAAC
>JAOUFU010000169.1 GCA_029858035.1 Phycisphaerae bacterium | reverse complement strand
TGGTCAATTAGGAAAACAAAGCCAATTCAAAGCCAATTAAAGCCAATCAAAGCCAATTCAAAGCCAATTAAAGCCAATAAAATGCCAAAACAAACCCAATACAAACCCAAACAAAGCCAATTTTACGCCGGTTCCAGGACAGGATTTTATGGAATTTCAGGAGACCTGTTAAAATAGGTAATAAAAAATGTTGAGGCCGAATTCGACTAAACATGATTTTCTCAAGTCCTTGGCACTAAGCACTGCCTCGGCTGTGAAAAAGATTCATTTAATCCTTGTTTTACATCGCCGAATAGTGTTTAATTCCGGTTCCAGTTGTGAAATGGATATGGCCGCCACTTTTGCAAAAGAAGGCAAAATAGCGGCCCGGCAGCCAGATAAACTAACTTTTTGGGACCCGTTAGAGCACCTAACGAGACTGAGGTGAACAGAGATGGCAGATTTGAAAGCATTAGCTGACGCAATTATTAAAGGTGACCAAAATACCGCCGTGGAAATTACAAAGGCGGCCCTTGATGAAGGCACGGAAGCTGAAAGCGTGCTAAATGACGGCCTGATTGCTGGTATGGAAGTAATAGGCGCACGTTTCAAAAAGAACGAGGTGTACATACCGGAGGTCCTTATCGCCGCCCGCGCTATGAAAATGGCGATGGAAATCCTTGAGCCGGAGCTTGTTAAGGCTGGAGTAAAGCCGAGAGGTAAGTTTCTAATAGGGACCGTCCAGGGTGATTTGCACGACATCGGCAAAAATCTCGTTGCCATGATGCTCAAAGGTGCCGGCTTTGAAGTCATTGACCTCGGCGTCGATATCGGCCCCGAAAAGTTTGTTGAGCAGGCCAAGGCCGCCGGGGCACAGATAGTTGGTATGAGCGCCCTCCTGACCACAACGATGCCGAGTATCGAGAAAACCGTAAACGCCCTGAAAGAGGCCGGCGTAACTGCCAAGATCATGATAGGTGGCGCACCGGTGACACAGGGTTACGCCGACAAGATTGGCGCCGACGGCTATTCTCCCGATGCCGCATCCGCCGTTGATACTGCCAAATCCCTCGTCGCATGAAATTATACGCATAGGCGTTAAAAAAACGCCGTTTTTTACGATGGCTGCTCTGCCGCCAAACCTCAATTGCGCAGATATTGCAGCTTTTCCGGTAAAGCAACATTGTTACCAAAACTATCTTCGCCGTATCCGGTTTCGGCAAGAAGCTGAATATCAGCCAGCACCCTTTTGTCACCGATAAACTTTGCCCGAAGGCCGCTGTCGACGTCTATTTTACCCGTGAGAAGCAGCCGGTTAATTTCGCTGATTACCTGCTCGGTTATACTCCCCTCCTTATCCACGGACTCATCAGAAAGAGAGAGCGGCTGTTCGTACATGATAAGAACCCCCTGCTCGGCCAATTTCACCACGATTCTGCGAACAATTTGTTTTATGTCTTTAGCTGGTGTTGTTGGTGGAATAAGCTTAAGACAAAGGATTTTGGTGGCCAGTGACCGCCGCTTTTGCGCATTGATCATCTCGTTGGCACGAAACAGCTCCAGTGCAGAGCCGGCATCATAGTGCTGACCCTGCAGCTCCATTCGAACCTCACTGCCATAATGTAGTACAAGCTTGGAAATCAAAGTGGCAGGGCGGACATGAAAACCTCGATAGGGTGGGACAGGGGCCTCGATCTGGCCTATTTCAGCATATCGCTTGAGCATTTCCTGGCATAGATGCCGGGCACATACAAGGTATTCACTGGCATACGAAACGGAATAGCCCCGAAGGACAGAAAGTAACATGTCCGCCTTTACAAGTGACTCCTGGCGCTCCTTGATATTTCCGCACTGGATTTTTAGATGTCGTTCATAATAATGTGCAAATCCCGTAGCCGTTCTAAGCAAGTGAAAGATTACACTGATATGTCCCCTCAGGACAGGCAGGTTTTCATCGAGGTTTTCAGTTTCCGTCCCGAGGACATATGTATCGTAAAGTGATTGCAAGTTGTGAAAACGCAACTCAAGCTGCCGTAAGCGCTCTTCAGTAAGGCAATCCTGTTTGCTTTCGGTCGTTATCTTCCGGTTAGAACTACCATCGGGCAGTAAGGCCTTGCTTTCAGCCGCAAGGTTCAGGAACGAGGTTGCCAGAAGTATCACTGTTTGCTGGGCCGAATCACCTACACTTACTCCTCCATCCTGTGGCAGCCTGCCGGGTGGAAGCTCCTCACTATATTCTTCATCACCTATCTTTTCTGAGGGAATCGACAATCCAAGCTGGCCGGAATAGTCAGTGATTTTCTTTGCAGCTTCTAAAAGCACACGCCCCGTAAAATCTGCTATTTGATTTGTTGCTGCTAAAAAGTCTTGTCCAATTGGTAATAGCCGGTATGATGATAACACATGTAGTATATGAAGCAATTCATAACCGACTTCGGAAAATTGCTTGATTGCCGCTATGATGGACCTGTACATCAACCACCTGTGATTTCCTCGTGCGCCATAGGCATCGAGCAGTTCCTCCACTTGAGTTGACTGTGATAGCAGCTCTCCGAGAACCGGACGTTCCATGACCCGCTGAATGGACTGCTGTCGCATCAGGTAGTGTGTTACTCTTAGCAGCCTGATTGCGCGTTTTTCCAGCAGTTTTTGGAATTTCCGTTCAGAAATTATTGCCTTGTCAGCCATTGGCAAACTTTTCCAACATAGTTGTGATAAAACACAACGCCCTTGCCTATGTCTTCAACAGGGATGATACAAATTTTATTTTACAACAGATATCTTCAGTTCCTGTTTCTTTGATTTTAATACTTGATTTTTTTTTTACAAGAATAGTTTTGAAAATGCTTTCTCTGGCGATGTAGCGGGAATTCACAAATGATAACAAAGATGATACCTACGCGGACAAAGGCTCTTTTAGCCGGTTGAAACGCTCCCAATCCCGGCCTGGCTGGACCGGCCCCGTACCTCTTGTTGATAAAAGGCTAAACCTGAAAAAATCATCATTTTTGACGGCTCAAAAGTCAGCTTTGATTAGGTTTTAAGACTACTAAAACTTTGAATTATCAGGACAAAATTGATAGTATATTTGGAAACTGTGCTTAGCAGCGTACACCAAGCAAGGGTATATAATGTTATATGGGAATCCCGGTTTCAGGTTCCCCGGGAAGTTAAGGTTCATAGGATGCGAAAATCAGATGTTTTAGTGGAATTTATGAGCGCCAGGGTGCGATATCACTTGCTTGCCATTATTCTCGGCCTGCTGTCCGGGCTGATGATGCCACAAAGACTCGAAGCATGGACTAACATTCTGAAAGATCCGGGCTTCGAGAAATACCGTCTGGATCGGCGAGGCTTCTACAGGCCGGGGCCGGATTCAAAATGGGTTGAGGTCGCGATGGGACGGGGCTCGGTGCAGATGGATATAAACGGCTGGGAGGCCCCGGAGCAGATGGTCCGAGAGCGTCCTTTAGGATTTACACCGGCAACGACCGGATACGAAGGGGAGGGCCCGGAGCAGAATACAGGGCGGATTATCATGCAGCAGGACGTTGTCCTGCCCGATGCGGTGTCCGACAAGAACCAGTTATACGAGGCCTGGGTCTGGCTTGGAGGAAGCGGTCGGGACGATGACAACAATGGCGACCGTGAAGACGAGGCCGGCGGCTGGGACGTGTTCTTTCACAGTGATGGCAAGCCGTCGGCGTGGACGGAGGCCAGGGCGCTCGAACATCATTCCATGAGCAAGGACTTCTGGGGCAAGCCGGGCAGTTTCGTGCAGGTAGCCGGGTACGGCAGGATTCCCGCAAACACAAAAGGGATTCGCATGCGCGTCTGGGCTTCGACTTGGGGACAGGCCGGCAAAACCAATGAACGCGCCGGCTTCGATACGGTGGTCGCGCTGGACAACTCGCACTTTGCGATCATCGGCGCGCCGAACATGCTTATCAACGGCGACTTTGAATTAGACGACCGCGCCGGCGAGTTTAAAGGCTGGCAGAGACCGGCTGCGTGGCCGTTTCCGAGGAACGGTTTGAAGCCGCTCGACATTCGCGATGTCTTCGGCGGGAACTTCGATCACGGCCAATACAGGCCGTTCTACGGCGGGCGACGTTCGTACGGCTATGCCACGTACCTCAGCGGTTGGATAATGGACGCGTTCACGTTCGGACAATATGCCGATTATACTTATCCCGACGGGACGGAGCTGGTGCTGATGTTCAACTGGATTCAGGCGACGGCGAACGGAGGCGAGCGGCAGCTTCGGCTCATCGGCTCAAAGTTAGAAATCGTGGCTGAGTATGCCGGCAGCAAAGGTCGGCTCGGTGCGCAGAGTTTCTGGCTGGACTGGCCGGTGCCTGCAGGGACGGGCTGTGTCGGACGCTACGACCAAAACAGCGGACAGCCCTTCTGCCCACGACTTATTCTAAATCCACCCACCGGCACAAATCGCGTCGGCGTGCATGTCAACTTTATGGTCCACGCGCCGTACAAAGACGGCTTCAGACTCATCAACGCCGCGGTTGACGACTTCTTCCTTGCCCCGACAGGGAAACCACGAAAGTAAACTGTATATTCATATTCGGGTTTGTGTAAAACAACGCTACACTCAGAAGCCCCCCGAACGAAAGGATTGCTAACTTAGGCGCTTGGCTAACTCACTCAATGCTCTCATTTCCTGAGGATTGAACCCCGGGATTTCCTTGCCTGGTGGTTCCGCGTCTATTATGTCTTCCAGGACCTCTACTTGTTCCTGGTGAAGTTTGTCGATTTCCTGCCGTAGTTCTATGTTGATGGTTGTTAACTTGGCGATCTCCTGTTTAAGGTGATGCTCAAAACGTCTGTGCCTGACGATTATCCGGAACAAAAGTATGACAGATATAATTAAAACAATCCCTGCGAATGCCGTTAACCACGTCCCATTTGCGAATGCAGCGCTAAGTGGATGCACGACAGCTTTCCACCGCTCAATTGGTGTTAGCGCCAAACAGATAACGTATGGCACTTGTATGGTCATGCTTTCTGTTATCCTCCAGTATTAACTGGTAAACATTTTCTATATCCAAGTTAATTCACCGGACACATTCTCCTCAGGGTAGCACTGACGATTTTATCGGCCAGATATAGTGTTGGCTTAAATCAGGATTTGCCGTTAAATCAATTTTGAAAACAGGTCAAATTTTCCCCTGGGATTCTGAAAAAACAACACTACCCCCACTCCGGCCCCCCGCTGTCAATGACGCGTTAATCTTGCTGTGTTAGCTCGTGATTCTTTGTCTTTATCGGTCTTAAGATGCGCCATGATTGCCGCTTTGATATGCTCCGAAACTTAAGTCAAAAAAGCCGTTATTTCAGCAAAATCAGGATGTTTGTTGATGATCTCGGCAAGCAGAACGCCTAGTTGTTTCAGGTGTTTTCGAAAGTATTGTCTTTGGAAGCACTTGCAGATTAAGTTGAAAAAACGCTGTCATTTTTGCGACCAACTTTGTAAAATAGACACTTGGTTATTTGGGAAAAAGCGATAAAGGCAAGACGATGCGACAGATAAAGAATCAAAACCTGGAGCAGTTGTTGGCACAGCTTCGATTTGCCCCGCAACAGCAGCGCCTCAAGCAGCTCGATGCCGCCGAAAAGCTCCTTACCATTATTGACACCGATATGGAGTATCCCTTCGACTTTGTCTGTTTCCGCATAACCGGTTTTCAACCCAAAGACCCCCCAAGGGGGCAGCCTATAAAAGGGGACCACCTCGCAGATGATTTGCATATCTTCATATCCAGGCTAAGCGCCCAGCTTACTCAGCCCGTCGCCGAGCAAAACGAAAAAGTTTACAAAATTGAAGATATCGCAGCCACCTTCGGCGTCTCTACAAAAACGATTCATCGCTGGCGAAGAATAGGCCTCTGCGCAAGAAAGTTCATTTTTGAAGATGGGAAACAATGCCTTGGATTTACGCAATCGGCACTCGATAGATTCATCGAGGCACATCCGGACCTTGTGGCCAGGGCAAAAAACTTTGTCCGGATGACGGACAGCCAAAAACAACAAATCATAAAACAGGCCGCCGCGCTTGCCGCCGAGACCAAATTATCCCGCTGTCAGATCATAAACCGGATAGCGGATAAAACCGGCAGAGCGCACGAAACCATCAGATTAACACTCTTAAACCACGAAAAGGACCATCCCGACAAGCCCATTTTCAAAAAGCCGTCCGGTGTTATCGACTCAGCACAGGCCGCAGAACTTTATAAGCTCTTCAAACAGGGAACCGACATCAGGGAATTGATGAAACGATTCCATCGAAGCAGAAGCTCGATATATCGGCTTATAAACCTACGAAGGGCAAAGTCGCTTCTGGCAATTAAAATCGAATTCATCCCAAGTAACGAATTTCTCAAAGAAAACGCCGGTGAAAAAATCCTCGCAGAGCCCATCAAAGTCCAAAAGCCCGCCTCAGCCGAAAGCTGTGAGACGTTCCAATTGCTTGGCGAGCACCTCCTGCCGGAATATCTGCAAACGCTAAAAGATACTCCAGTCCTTAATAGAGAACGAGAACGCCGACTTTTTCGTAGATACAATTACTTAAAATATCTGGCTGCAACCACCAGGGCCGGCATAAAACCAACCCGCGTATCGAGCACAGTACTAAAACAGATAGAGGACTATTTAGCTGAAGCTGAGACTATCAGAAAAACGATAGTCGGGGCAAACCTGCGACTCGTCGTAAGCATTGCAAGCAGGCACGTCAAAAGTGGAGCAAGTTTTCTCGAGCTTGTAAGCAGGGGGAACTTCGCGCTGATTAAGGCGGTCGAGGAATTCGATTACACAACCGGCCTGCGGTTCAGCAAGCGGGCCTCGCTGAATATCGCAAAAGAATATGCAAGGGTATCCGGCAAGAGCACACAGCTCAGCAGGAAAAGGGCGGCCTCATTGGCAGACATACAGCGCGATTTGAGAGCGACGGCCACCGCAGACTTCGCTGCCATCGAACGAGAACGTCGAAGTTTGACTCAGGTCATCAAGGATGATCTCAACGAACGCGAGCAGTATGTAATTCTAAATCATTTCGGCCTGACAGGCTCACCCATAAAAAAGAAGAAAAAGACCTTAAAGCAAATAGGAGAAGACCTCGGCCTGACCAAGGAATGGGTCCGGCAAATCGAACTGCTCGCCCTCCAAAAGCTCAGACAATCACTCAGCAGCAAGGAATTCGAACTGCTCACCCGCTGATATTCAACGCCCGGCGTAAATCATGATCAAAATCACTTCAATCGCCTCGTAGACGGCTGCGACAGCCAGAACGATAATAACCAGCAAATTGCCCCTGACATTCATCAGCAGCGCTCTGACGTATCGAATACCTACATTCGGCCCTTCTGATTTGCGGAAAAGATAAACCAAAACCAGCACGCCGAAAAATGCCGCGATAACATAACCATGCCCTTCGAACAACAGCGTAACGCTATGCGGGACCATAGGCCCCAACAGGTCGCTAAAACCCGGGGCAATAATCAATCCCCACAATATAGATCTTAGACCGGCAACCAAAACGCCCGCACCCGGAATGATTATCGACGGAAGCGTTATGACCACCAAAGACCCGATCGGAAAATTAATTGCAAATGTCGTCACCGCCGCACGCAAAATATTCCTGCTGGCATACGCCTCGCCCGCTATGCCCAGAATGCCCGAACCTTCCTTCAACTGGGATGTCACACCTACTAAAAAGCAGCTCTGAAGCTCCGGTACGGCATAGGAGACGAGCATAAAGAGCACGACCGTTCCAAAATAGATTAGATTCATCGCGATAAAAAGATATTTATACCTGCGAATCTCGGCCAGCGGCAGCCTAAGCCATTTATTGCGAATCCGGTCGGCCAAAATGCAATAAAGCTCAAACAAGGCAAGACAGCCACCGAAAAGAAGCAGGGCCAGACCTCCGATATAGATAAAAAAGGGCGCCGGCTGCGTCCGGATTAGCGGCGCGTATGCAGTGAATCGAGGACCCGGAAAAGCCCCATTAAGCTTTTTATGAAATTCCGAATCGCCCACTTTTTCTTTCGGCAACCGAAGGATGTATGCACTTTGACCAGCTTCAAAAAATTCATGGGCCGAATCACCTTCGCCAATCAGATAACAGTTCGCAAAAAGACCAATGCCTTTCTTCAACTGGCCGGTAACTTTTAGTTTGTGACCTTCAACTGTAATCTGGTCCTTGTGTTTTGCGGTGTAACCTGCCAACACCTCGTCTGCATTACCGGCCGGCAACCGGCCCCAATCAAGCATATCGCTTGTAAAATCATTTGAAATATCAGAACATAGAATTACCTTTTCCTGGTAAGCGATACGATAGGCCCATTCAACTTTCGGTCCGAAGCCTTTCGCCATCTGGGTAAAAAGCTGCGCCCGCCCGGCCAGTGGCAACAGCCGAACCGGCCTTTGGTCGTATTCCAATCCTTCAATTTCGCAATTCGGATCACCTGCACCTATGTACATAAAGGCATATTCCCAGGGATTGTCAAAGACATCGTCCTGATAGTGATAGTATGAAAATAACATCAGAATTAGGCCTACTGCTGCCACAAGTAGCCAGATAATTAGTCTTTTCATTGTAGATTTTCTCCAAAAAATTCCTTTTTTATCCAGAGCATGAACAATCCGTGACCACAGCATAGAAAACCCTGAGCCATCAAGCAACTTATTTTCGGGATGGATTCGGGCAGAGTGAGAGTAAAATTGGGTTCGTTTGGGTTTGAATTGGCTTTGTTTTGGCATAATATTGGCTTTAATTGGCTTTGAATTGGCTTTAATTGGCTTTGAATTGGCTTTGTTTTCCTAATTGACCAAGTGTCCATTTGTACATAATCCTTT
>JAOUFU010000709.1 GCA_029858035.1 Phycisphaerae bacterium | reverse complement strand
CGCAGGTTCGGCCTCATTGCCCCAAATGAACTCGTCGGTAGTAGTGAAGTCCGGCTCCATTAGCGCGATCTCCACAGGATTCTGCTGACTCTCGCAACTGAGGGAACCAGATAAGCCAAAAACCAGTAAAAGAAGCGAGATATTCAGAAATTTTCTCATCGCAAATCTCCTTTCGTATCTCATCAGGCAAAACAGCCAGAAGAAGATCGTCCGATAGATTTTCAATCCTCACCTTGGTTGTTCTGTTAAATCCGATATAATTATCGTGAATTTCAAGTGGTATATCGGTACGAGTTTCGGCCGAGTTAACCAAAAAAAAGAAATAGCTGCCCGGCCACTTGACGATGTTTGCCGGCAGGCATGTAAGCCCGCCTGCGCTGCAAATATCTGCAGCGCTCCCTGGTCCGAGCGACCTGAGGTTGAGCCTATAAAAACCCGATTGACAGGCCGTTACGCCGGAAGGACTCATGAGCCCGGCAGGCCGCCGCCGCATTGCCCCGATGGGTGTTGTGACACGCTGAATTTTGCAGTTCTCGCCTCGGCAAATGCACTGCGGCGAATTCGGGACAAAACCCGCCTTTTGCCGAACATCGCCGCCAAACCTTGCACGGCAGAAAGGTCAACGGATTGTCGTTATAATCCCTACAGAAGTCTTTGCCGCCGGGGGGCATCTCGGCGAGGCAATCCCGTGGGCCGGAGCCTGTCAGGTTGGCAGAAAGAAGACGGCCCAGACTGGGATTTTGGCAGACAAGACCGGAGCTGCCTGCGCAGCATAACTTGCCTTATGACAGTCGTTTACGTCAATATCATGGCATGGTCAAGTGTTTGGCATGGCATTTGCACATCACAGGAGGAACGTACGGATATGGTGTCTAATCTGTCAAAACTCGAAGAGGTTAACGTCCTGGCCAGTGGGGCGAACTGGGCCTGGCCGGAGGCGCTGCGCTGTATATTCAGGCCCAGAGGCGTGAATCTGCTGGTAGCGGAGGACGCAGCCGAATTCGTCAACATCATCGGCAGGAGAAGGATTCATACGACCATTGTGGATATGGATTCCGAACAGTCCAACGGGCTGGCGACGATAAGGATAATTCGTATGGATTATCCTTTGCTGCCGTGCATACTGTTGACGAGCGCCGCAGGCAAGTCTCTACTCGGCAAGGCGCTGCGACTCGATGTTTTCAGCGTGATTGACAAGCCGGTTGATATGCATATTTTGCGCGGGCAATTGAACAGATTGTTCATGAAGAAGTATGACAGCAGCATATTTGAGTAAGAAGCGTGGGCTCTGGAGTCAAACGGAATAGAGAAGACCGAATTTCGAACATAAGGATCCGGCGTCGCAGATGTGATGCAGTGCGGCGTACAGATACCAATTAGTGAAACAAAAAGAGACTTTTTGAAAGGAGTAAGGACAAAATGAAGATTCGACCATTGGCAGATAAGGTGCTTGTTCAGCGTCTCGAGGCAGAAACCAAGACGGCGGGCGGGATAGTCCTGCCGGACAGCGCCAAAGAAAAACCGCAAAGGGGCAAGGTTGTCAGCGTTGGTCAGGGCAAAGTGCTCGACGACGGAACGGTAAGGAAATTGCAGGTGAAGAAGGG
The DNA here is from genome assembly GCA_029858035.1 of Phycisphaerae bacterium. Lineage (GTDB taxonomy): Bacteria > Planctomycetota > Phycisphaerae > Sedimentisphaerales > Anaerobacaceae > CS2-K091. Next base: position 548 of record JAOUFU010000709.1, on the reverse strand, counting down.
AGACATGGTGCTTTTCACGAGCTATGCCGGGACGGAGGTAAAAATAGACGGCAAGGAGTATCTGATTATGAGTGAATCGGACATCATGGCGGTAGTTGAAAAGTAACAGGAAAGAAATAGTTTAGCCACAGATTAGGAGAAAGAAAGACATGGCAGCTAAAAAGATAGCTTTTGGTACTGACGCACGCGCGGCCGTTCAGAAAGGTGTTAGGAAACTTGCGAAAGCGGTAAAGATCACTCTTGGGCCGTGCGGCAGAAACGTAGTCTTGGAAAAATCGTTCGGTTCGCCGGTTGTAACCAAAGACGGTGTCACGGTGGCAAAGGAGATCGAGCTTGAAGACTCATATGAGAATATGGGCGCACAGATGGTTAAAGAAGTGGCGTCAAAGACATCCACCGTGGCCGGCGATGGTACAACGACCGCCACGATTCTTGCTGAAAGCATCTTTGATGAGGGTCTCAAGAACATTACGGCCGGGGCCAATGCAATGCAGATAAAGCGAGGCATTGAAAAGGGTGTGGAGCAAATCGTAAAAGAACTGCAAAAG